>JAQUTB010000018.1 GCA_028709985.1 Dethiosulfovibrio sp. | reverse complement strand
GGAGGGGGTCGTGCCAGCCGTAGAGCCGGGAGAAACCCTTTCCCTTGGTTCTGTCCTTTGGCTCTTTCATCGACTGCACAAAGGCCTTTCGGATAGACTCCTTTTCCACCGTCGATAGTTCCTGCCAGGATATGCCGAAGGCCTTTTCTATTCGAGGGAGAAGCTTTTCCAGAGAGCCTTTTCCGGCGGTGGATCGCCGGAAGGAGAGGGTTATCTCGTCGAAGGCCTCGTAGGAGCTTCTCTGCCTATCTATTACACTAACAAACCTCTCTCGGTCCTTTTTCGCCAGATCTACGGACATACCTCCGGTTTCGTGGTCTCCTGTCACCACCACCAGAGTATTGGGCCTGGCCCTCTGAAACTCCAGGGCAACCTGTACCGCCTGATCGAAGGCCAGGGTATCCAGGATCGCTGTCGCTCCGTCGTTGGCGTGACAGGCCCAGTCGATCTTTCCTCCCTCCACCATCAGGAAAAACCCCTCCGGGCCATCGAGGATCTCTATTCCCTTGGCGGTGAACTCCGCAAGGGAGGGGCCTCCCTCTCGTCGGTCTATGTCGAAGGCCATCGAGGCACCGCCGGTCAGGATGGGGTTTACCGCCACTACCGGCAGGTCCTCTTTCGTCAGGGCCCCCAATCCCTCCAGAGACCGAACGTAACGGTATCCCCCTCGCTCTATAATCCCAACGACGTCAGGTCGATCGCCTTTTAAACCTCTGGGCCTGACGAAGCCCCCTCCGGCGAAGTAGTGAAAGCCGCTTTTGGGAATCTGGACCGCTATGTCGTAGTAGTCTTTTCTGTTCTTTTGGTGGGCGTAGAAGCAGGCGGGGGTGGCGCTGTCTAAGGAGATCGACGAGACTATACCTACCTTCATGCCTTTCTTAGCGGCTCTCTGGGCTATCGTCTCGTAGGTCTTTACGCCCGACGGATCCATGGAGACGACCTTAGAGTTGGTCTTTCGCCCGGTGGCCAGCGCCGTTCCCGCCGCAGCCGAGTCGGTTATGGACGAGTCCAGGCAGTAGGTCGTGGCGGTTCCTCTCACCGCCATAGAGTCCATGACGGTCGGCCTCCCCAGATAAAGGGAGGCGGCATCCCTCTGGGCGGCGGACATTCCGTCGCCTATCATGAAAAACACGTATTTTGCCTCCGACCAGGATATGACCGGCAGACAGAGAAGGACTATCGTTAGCACCAAAAAGATCATAGAATTTTTCTTAAGCATATAAGATCAACCTTTCCTAATGAGCGGGATTTCAATGGCATTTCAGCGATAAAGCGACAGCCTGCCCCCTAGCCAGGGCAGGCTGTCGCTTTATCTTGAGGAGGAAGGACAAGGGGCTATTCGCTCAGGAACTCCAGGTTTTCCCTGTCCTTGAGCAGGGCCAGACATGCGTCTACCGAGGCGAGATCGTAGAGGCTCCCTCTGCCTCTCCTTATCTCCTCCAGCGCCGCGTCCAGGCCAAGCCCCGGCCGGTAGGGCCTGTGGGACGTCATGGCCTCAACCACGTCGGCCACGGCAAGGAGCTTCGCCTGAGGCAAAATTTCGGCGCCGGAAAGTCTTTCAGGGTAGCCGGAACCGTCGATCCTCTCGTGATGCTGAGCCACTATCTTCGCCACAGGCCAGGGGAAGTGGATGTTGGACAGTATCTCCGCCCCTATCTGGGGATGCTCTTTTATCATATCGAACTCCAGGGAGGAGAGGAGCCCCGGCTTGTTCAGTATCTCCGTGGGGACCCTTATCTTGCCTATGTCGTGGACCAACGCCGATATTTTGAGTCCCTTTCGAAGGTCGTCGTCCATTCCCAGCCTGGCGGCTATAAGATCCGCCAGCCTGGATACGTTCTTTTGGTGTCTCGCCGTGTAGGGATCCCTTGCGGCCAACATTTCCCCCATGGTTTTGATGCTGCTTTCGAAGGTGTCCTGGATGGTCAGGTAGTTCGATTTAAGCGTCTTCTCCCCCTCGTGTCTCTCGAGGGCACCGGATATTATGCTTGAGAAGACGTAAAAGTCGGAGGTCCCCTCGGAAAGGTCCCTCGCTTTGGCTGGACGGCCTAGAGCGATTATCCCGGAGAGCTTGCCCCTGAGAAAAAGAGGGTAGAAAAGGAACGTCTCTGCGTTGAACATGGATATTATCTTTCTCTCCAGTTGGGCCTGAGAGGGAAGCCCTTCCACTCCCTCCAACATCACCACGTCGTCCTCCTGAAGCCTTTTCAAAAGCCAGGGGATATCCCGAGATGAAAGCCCTATCATCGTATCCTCCAGCTCCTGAACCTGCCCCTTCTCGTGCCATCCAAGAGACCTGACGACCTTGCCTTTATCGTCAAACTGCAAAAGACGGCAGAGGTCGGCCTGAAAGAATCGACCGAAGTCCTCCAAGGACTGGATTATCAGTGAGTCCATCTCCTCCGACGGAAACACAAACCTGTAGGATACCCTGGCGAGGAGGTTCTGAAGGCTGGAGTGATACCGCAGTTTATCCTCAGCCTTCTTCCTGTCCGAGATATCCCTGTAGCCACAGTAGGCGAACGTCTCCCCCCCAAACCTGAAGGGGGATGCGTGAATCGATACGGGTATGAGCGATCCGTCCTTCCTGGTTCTGTAGGTATCGTAGACGAAGGATTCCCCGCTGAAGAGCTTTTTTGTCATCCTCTCCGAGTCCATCTGAACCCCAGGAGCCCTGCCGACTAGGCTATTTATTGATAGCCCTTTAACCGATTGTGAATCATATCCGAACATAGAACAAAACGAGTTGTTGACCTGTATGATCCTGTCGTCGCCGTCCAAAAAGGCGATGCCCTCGGGCGATTCCTGAAAAAGCTGCTCCCAGAACCTTTTGCTCATCTCAAGCTCTTCCGTCCTGTTTGCGACCTCCTGCTCGAGCTTCTGTTCCCATTCTATCCTCTCAGCGAGCTCCTGCTGAAGAGCCGCGTAGGCCTGCTCCAGGGCCTCGGTACGGGAGATGACCACCTCGTCATCTCCGGCGTTGGCGTTTACCATGGTGAGGAGATAACACTTTACCCCCCTCTCGCCCTGCACCGGCGATACGGTCAGGTCGACCCAGAAGGGAACTCCGTCCTTTCTGACGTAGCACCTTTTGAGCTTTTTGACCCCTTTGCGATAGATGGCCTCTATGTCGTCCTCTGTGGCAGAGGAGACGTCCGAGTCCCCCTTGTTCCACCATGGGAAGGGAGGTCTGGTCCCGACCACCTCGGAACGGGCAAAGCCCGATAGGTCCAGAAATGCGTCGTTGGCCAGCTCCACCTCGAGGGTTCCTTCCACGACTACTATGGGGACAGGGGACTGTAACAGCAGATCGGAATGGACATTCTGTGACAAAAAAACCCCTCCTCCAGCACTAGCTTCTCTAAAGAACAGTATAGATGCAAAAGACTCCTTCTGAAAGAGCCCATGTACCCAGAATAGGAAAAGGTTCTTTTACCATACCGTTACATTGCCTCAATAGGGTCGTTACATAGCCGGGATATACTCTCATCGTAACGCACAGAGCAATCTACTTTTAGATCCCATAGGAGGATGAAGATGAAGAAATCGGCTATAGCTTTAGCTTTTGCGGCAAGTTTGTCACTGGTAGGTTCGGCCTTCGCGAACAACCTTGTGGTCAACGGGTCCACCACGGTTCTGCCCATCGCCCAGTCCGCGGCTGAGAAATTTATGGAGAGCAACCCCGAAGTGTCCATCACCGTGTCCGGTGGCGGAAGCGGAAACGGTATAAAGGCCATAATCGACGGGACCACCGACATCGCTAACGCCTCTCGGTTTATCAAGACCAGCGAGGTAAAGGCAGCGGTCGAGAAGGGCTCCTATCCTGTACCGTTCGCCGTAGCCATGGACGCACTTCTCCCTGTGGTCCACCCCTCCAACCCGGTTAAAGACCTGTCCATAGAGCAGCTTTGCAAAATCTACAAAGGAGAGATAACCAACTGGAAGGAGCTCGGAGGGGATGACGCCAAGATAGCCGTCGTCGGAAGGGACACCAGCTCCGGCACCTATGAGGTATGGGACGAGAAGGTCATGAAGAAGGAGAGGGTTACGCCTAGAGCCCTGGTCGTGGCCTCCAACGGAGCCATGGTCCAGACCGTGGCGAAGAACAAGCTGGCCGTAGGATACATAGGGGTCGGGTACGTCAACGACACCATAAAGACCCTCTCTGTCCAGGGCATCGAGGGCAACGTGAAGACGGTGCTTGACGGCGAGTTCCCCATATCCCGCTACCTTTACATGTTCACTCAGGGTTGGCCAGAGGGCAATGCCCTGAAGTTCATCAACTTCGTCCTCAGCGACGCCGGTCAGGAGATCGTCGGAAAGACCGGATACGTTCCCCTAAGGTAGGGCAATCCCTTCCCTCCGGGCCTGTCGCCTCCGGTGACAGGCCCAATTTCATACCGAAAGAGAGGATGAAAGATGAACGAGAAGACCCCGGGGGCGGTGATAACCGCTATCGCCAGCGTGAGCCTGGTGATAATGGTTTTTCTGCTTTACTTTCTGCTTCAGGAAGGACTTCCGGCACTTAGGGAGGTATCCATCAGGGAGCTAATACTGGGCTTTGACTGGTATCCCACCGAGGAGCCCCCCGCTCTGGGAATGGCCCCGTTGATAGTGGGATCTCTCTCCGTGACGGCCCTTTCGGCCCTGATAGCGATTCCACTGAGCATAGCCATAGCGGTTTTTCTGTCCGAGGTGGCTCCGACATGGGTACAGGAGGTCCTGAAACCGGCCCTGGAACTGCTGGGATTTTTGCCCTCCATAGTGCTGGGCTTTTTGGGAATGGTGGTCCTGGCCCCCTGGCTTCAGGAGAGTTTTGACCTGCTGTCAGGGCTAAACCTGCTGAACGCATCGGTGCTGATGGGTGCCATGATAATCCCCATAGTGGCATCCCTGGCTGAGGAGAGCTTTCAGGCCGTGCCCAGGGAGCTTCGTGACGCGTCTTTCGCCCTCGGCGCCACCAGATGGGAGACCATCAGGAAGGTGGTGTTCCCTGCGGCTCTTCCCGGGCTTTTGAGCGCATCCCTCCTGGGGATAATGAGGGCGCTGGGCGAGACCATGGTGGTGCTCATGGCAGCCGGAGGGGCGGCGCTGGTTCCTGTGTCCATATTCGACCCGGTTAGACCTCTGACCTCGGCCATAGCCGCCGAGATGGGGGAGACCCCTGTAGGGTCCACTCACTATCACGCCCTGTTCTTCGCCGGACTGATCCTCCTTGCGATGACGCTGGGGATAAACTTGATTTCCATGTGGATAGAGAAGAAAGGAAAGGAGAGGTGGATGGCTTGAGCCGGAAATACGTCGATCGACTGGCCTCGGCGGTCCTTTGGACCTCGGCAGCCACCTTGGTGATCGTCCTACTATCGGTGATGGCCTATATCCTGGCGAACGGAGCTGAGGCCATCAGCTGGGAGTTCTTAACCCAACCTCCCAGGGACAGTATGACAAAGGGGGGGATAAGCACCCCCATAATAGGGACATTTCAGCTGGTGTTGGTGTCCATGACCTTCGCGGTCCCGGTGGGGATAGCCACCGGCATATTCTTCGCCGAGTACGCGTCGGCAGGGATATTCACCACCATGCTCAGGCTGTGCGTGAGATGTCTGGCGGGGGTTCCGTCGGTGGTCTACGGCCTGTTTGGACTTTCCCTTTTCGTCATATTCCTACGGTTCGGGTCCTGCCTCCTGTCGGCGGGCTTGACCCTGGGATGTCTGGCCCTTCCTCTCATCATCACCGCGTCGGAGACGGCGCTTCTGGCCGTGCCTCAGGATTTTCGTCTAGCCTCCTACGCCCTTGGGGCCGGAAAATGGCAGACGGTGAAAAAGGTGGTGCTCCCGGCCGCAATGCCGACGATCCTGACAGGGGCCATACTCAGCGTAGGTAGGGTTGCGGGTGAGACAGCCCCGATAATATTCACCGGCGCGGCGTTTTTCGCCCCGAACGTGGCAAAGAGCCTGTTTCAGGAGGTAATGGCCCTGCCCTATCACATAATGGTACTGGCCACGGCTGGAACCCACATAGAGCAGACCAGGCCGATACAGTACGGCACGGTGCTGGTCCTCCTGATGGTGGTAATGGGGGTCAGCTCGGTGGGGATAATCGCCAGAGCCCGGCTACGCCGGAAGAGAAAGTGATTCGGAGGTTTTTTTAGATGGCTAAGGACATCACCGCTATCGAGGTAACGGACCTCAACCTGAACTACGGAACGACCCATACCCTCAAAAACATATCCATGAGGATAAAATCTCACTCGGTCACGGCCTTTATAGGCCCCTCCGGCTGTGGGAAAAGCACCTTTCTCCGGTGCCTCAACAGGATGAACGATTTTATCCCATCCGCATCGGTGTCAGGGTCGGTTATGATAGACGGAAGGGATATATACGCCCCAGGCGTCGACGTGATAGAGTTGAGAAAAAAGGTTGGCATGGTGTTTCAAAAGCCCAACCCCTTCCCCATGTCCATATACGATAACGTCGCATTCGGCCCAAGGATACACGGAGTAAAGGACAGAACGATTCTGGACGGGGTGGTAGAATCGAGCTTAAGGGGATCGGCTCTATGGGACGAGGTTAAAGACAAGCTCCACTCTCCCGCCAACGGCCTCTCCGGTGGGCAGCAGCAGAGGCTATGTATCGCCAGGACCATAGCCACCGAGCCAGAGGTGGTCCTCATGGACGAACCGACCTCAGCGCTGGACCCCATGGCCACGGCCAAGATAGAGGAGCTATGCCGCCAGCTGAAGGAGAAGTACACCGTGGTCATAGTGACCCACAACATGCAGCAGGCCGCCAGGATCTCCGACGACACGGCGTTTTTCCTGATGGGAGACCTCATAGAGTTCGGTCCCACCGACAGGATTTTCACCTCACCGGAGGACAAAAAGACCGGCGATTACATTACAGGGCGATTCGGTTAGCCCTGAGGGGAGGCTTTTGCGGTGATGATGACCATAGATTCGAGAAATCACATAGAGGAGGAACTGGGATCCCTCAAGAGGGAGGCCCTTTACCTGGCGGCACTGGCCAGGGAGTCCATCAACCGATCCGTATGGGCGCTTAAGGAGCGGGATAAGGCCGTGGCAATGGAGGTCATAAAGAAGGACGACGAGATGGACGACCTGGCAAGGTCCATAGACCAAAAATGCCTCCAGTTCCTGGCCCGTTTCCAGCCCCTGGGCGAGGACCTCAGAACGGTGCTGTCCATCATGCATATGGCGGTCGACATGGAGAGGATAGGCGACTACGGAGACAACATAGCCAAGGTGGCGTTGGACATGTCCGATCAGCTCCCGATAAAGCCCCTGGTGGACATCCCTAGGATGGCTCAGCTGTTCTCCCAGATGTTAGACCGTTGCATGGAGGCCTTCGATCGATGCGACGTTGAGACGGCTATGACCGTCTTCCCCATGGACGACCAGATGGACGATATCGAGACCCAGATACTCAGGGAGCTTCTGTTCATGATGATGGCAAAGACCGAGAGAATAGAGCAGGCAACACAGCTGCTTACCGTGGCCAGGACTTTGGAGCGTTCCGGCGACCGAGTCACAAACATGGCGGAGAGGGTTATCTACATCTGCACTGGCGAGACAGTCCGGGCCAGTGGCTTCAGAAGACCCAAGCAGGAGGGGACCCTCTGACCATGCAGGGCAAGAGGATTTTGCTGGTCGAGGACGAAAGCTCCATCGTTGACGTGGTATCCCAGGCCCTCAGGCGGCACGGATTTGAGGTCTCAACCGCCGACAACGGCGACGACGCCCTGGAGATGCTCTACCCGGTGCTTCCCGACCTGGTGCTGCTGGACCTGATGCTGCCCGGCATGGACGGCTGGGAGGTCTGCCGCAGGATCAGGTCGGCATCGGAGACAAAGTCCCTGCCGATAATAATGATGACCGCCAGAAGGGACGAGAGAGATCTGGTCCAGGGCCTTGGGATCGGGGCAGACGACTACATAAAGAAGCCTTTTTCGCTGGTGGAGCTGGTGGCAAGGGTGAAGTCAGTCATCAGGCGGACCCAGATGGTCCAGAGCGAACCAACCGTGTCGGTGGGGGATCTGGAGATAGACCTGGAGGGGCAGGTCGCCAAGCTAAGAGGCGAGGAGCTAAACCTCAGCCTGACCGAGTATAAACTCCTTCGAATATTGGCGGAGAGACCTGGGCAGGTGGTCCCCAGAGAGAGGCTGCTGTCTCTGATATGGGGGGTCTACGGCGGAGACACAAGGACCGTCGACGTCCACATATCCAGGCTGAGAAAGAAGCTTACCCAGGCCGGAGACGACGGAGCGCCGGCCATAACGGCGCTGAGAGGCAGAGGCTATAGGCTCACCGTGGAGGAACATCATGAGAACCCTTAAGGGAAAGATCCTGATCGCGGTGACATCGGTTGTGGTGGTGGCCTTTTTGGGATGCTGGTTCCCTATAAGCCACATGATGAGGAAACACATCACCGCTGAGGCGGAGAAGGAGACCGCCAGACAGGCTTCACTGGTCGTGAGGATATTGGAGGAGGAGATCAGGTCAAACCGCCTGACCGACGAGCTTTTGTCAGAACTGGCGGATGATCTGGAGTGCCGGATAACCCTGATCGACGGTTCGGGATCTGTAATAGCTGACACCGAGGGATCCCCCAAATCCATGGACAACCACAGGGACAGGCCGGAGGTGGCGGCAGCCTTCTCTAGTGGGAGGGGCTCGGAGATACGTTACAGTCGAAGCCTTGGGACCACCATGGTCTACGCCGCACAAGTACTGTCGGTCGGGAACGATCGACAGGTTGTGCGACTGTCCTACAGGCTATCCGCCCTGGACCAGGCCATAAAGGAAAGCCTGATTGGGCTTATGTCGCTACTGTTGATCACCGCACTGGCTACCCTTTTTCTGACCCAGATACTCATTCGCAGGCTGTTCCGCCCCCTGGACAGGATAGTGGCGGTGGCGGGAGAGATAGCCTCGGGCCATAACGTCCCGTTCCCGATAATGAAGGACCAAGAGCTCCAGAGGCTCTCGGGCGCCCTGGACGACATGTCGAGACAGGTACACCGTTCCATGGACGAACTCAGGCGAGAGAGGGGCGACCTGGAGACAATAATATCCTCAATGCCTGCTGGATTGATACTCCTGGACGGCAAAAAATCGGTCAGGATGGCAAACCGCTACGCCAAGGACCTACTGGGGCTCCAGTCCGGGGTCCTGCTTCCGGGCAGACTTCATCCTCTCATAGAGGAGGCCGCGGAGGGGTCCTGTCAGTCCATATCGATGGACATACCGGAGATGGGAATCTTCATAGGGGCCACGGCCAAGCCGATAGAGTCGGGAATACTGCTTGTCCTCCAGGATCAGACCGAGGAACACAGCCTTGACATGGCGAGGCGAAACTTCATAGCCGACGCAAGCCACGAGTTTCAGACCCCTCTGACGTCCATAGGGGTCACGGCCGAGTTTCTGATGGAGGAGGAGGACCCAAAGGTAAGGGACAAGTACCTGCGCTCAATCCTTGAACAGCAGAAGAGGCTGACCGAGTTAGTTGACGATATGTTGCTTCTGTCTCGCCTGGAGGCTGAGCCTCCGTCGGAGGAGCGGGAGAAAATGGACCTGTCCGAGTTAATAGAACAGGTCGTCGCGGACCACAGAGCCCATCCCATGGCGTCTAAGATAAGGCTGTCTTTATCCCTGCCGGAGAAAGCCCCCTGCATCGGAAGAAGGGACGACCTAGCAAGGGCCATAGGCAACGTGGTCGGAAACGCGGTGAAGTACGTCAGGCAGAGGTTTGATGGCGAGCAAGGGGGGTCGATCTCCATATCGATGGTCGAAGAGGAGAGATCCTGGATCCTGACCGTCGAGGACAACGGGGTCGGTATAAACGAGACATTAGGGGCCTCCATCTTCGAGAGGTTCAACAGGGGAGACAGATCGAGGAGCAGAAGTGGCTGGGGCCAGGGAGGATACGGCCTGGGGCTGGCTATCGCCAAGAGGATCATAGACTCTCACTGCGGAAAGATCGAGTTGGTCAACTGCCAAGGTGGAGCTACATTCAGGATATCCCTACCGATGTAGTAAGCCATCAAAACCGGAACCGGCTTTGGCCGGTTCCGGTTTTTTGCAACTCAAATCCCTGGTTGTTTCATGGGATTTACGCTTTTTTCTTTTTCCCAAGTGATGTAAGATAGTGGGATAGAAATAGACTAGGAGGAGTGTCCGATGAGCACTTTCAACACATCTGTTCTGTTCGAGGAAGGCAATCACAGGTTTATACACCTGGGGTGGGAGGAAAAAGAGGAAAAGAGCATAGTCCAGACCAACCAATACATGATATCCCACGGTGACGAGGTGGTGCTTCTGGATCCCGGCGGAGCCCACGTTTTTCCCAGGGTACTGGCCAATGTGGCGGAGATAGTTGACATACAGTCGATAAGCCACATATCCTACTCCCACCAGGATCCCGACGTATCCTCTGGGATAACGCTGTGGCTGTCCATAGCGGAGAGGACCATGGCCCATATATCGGAGCTTTGGACCAGGTTTTTGCCCCATTTTGGCATATACGACTCTAAGAGGATAACCGCCATCCCCGACAAGGGAGGGGATATCACCCTTAAAGACGGCCTGAAGCTGAAGTGCGTCCCGGCCCACTTTCTCCACTCCACAGGCCAGTTTTCCCTCTACGACCCGGTCTCTCGGATAATATTCACCGGTGATATCGGGGCGGCGGTGTTCCCCGAGGGCAAACGTTACCCCTCGGTGGAGAATTTTAACGATCACGTGAGATATATGGAGGGATTCCACAGAAGGTATATGGCCTCCAATTCGGCCTGCCGTAAGTGGGTGGACCAGGTGTCAAAGCTGAAGGTGGACGCCATAGCCCCTCAGCACGGGGCGGTCATGAAGGGCGAAAACGTCGGCAGGTTCCTCGACTGGTTCGGCAACCTCCGCTGCGGCGTCGACATAATGGACCAGCTTTTCTAGTCGGGAGGGGTTTTCTTGAACAACAGAGAGAGGGAACTGATAGGCCGACTTTCGTCGGCCTATTTTGGGAGCGTTCTGATGAACTCCTTCATGGACCAGCTCGACGAGGCCTTGGTCCGTCGTGTCACGTCGGTCCAGAGGGAGCTTTCTGAGATATCATGTGACTTTCAGGAGCTGGACTCCATGCTCTCCGGAACGGTCAAGGAGTTCCAGGTGAGCAGCGACCACGCCAGGGAGAACGTCAAGGCCATAGGCAGGATGAACCAGGAGCTGGAGGAGGAGCTACATAGGTCGGGCACCGACATAGAGAACATGAGCTCCGACGTGGAGAAGACCGTGGAGACCACCTACGAGACCTTAAACGGATTTTTAGAGGTGGAGAAGATCTCCGCAGAGATAACCAGGATAGCCAAACAGACCAACCTCCTGGCCCTAAACGCCTCCATAGAGGCCGCAAGGGCGGGGGAGCACGGCAGAGGGTTCAGCGTGGTGGCCTCGGAGGTCCAGAAGCTGTCAGTCCAGAGCAAAGACGCATCGGACAAGATAACCGCCAGGGTGTCGGAGATTTCCCTGTCGGTGAAGGAGGCTATGGACAACGTAAAGAGGGTCAGCGAGATGTTCGGGGTGGTGAGAAACTCTCTGTCCAGCTTTATGGCCTTTTTGGAGGAAAACCGGGTATTCATGGACGACATGACCAAGCTCCTGGACGAGTCAGGGAGCAAGATGGGCGAGGGCTCAAAGGGAATAGCCCACTCGGTAGGGGTCATGAAGGAGGCTATAGACCGGTTTGAGGCCATGGCCTCTATAATTTCCTCCATAGTGAGGGCACAGAAGAACCTTCAGGACATCAGACTTTAAACCACCATGGGATTATTCAAAAAAGCTCTCCTTCTGGTGGTAATGTTGGGCGCCTTGCTTTTAGTCCAATATCCATCATCAGCTCAGTTTGTGGACGCCCTGGACCCTGCGGACAAGAACAATCCCAGGGAGACCATGACTTCCTTCATGTACAACATGAATCTGGCTTACCGCTACGTCATGGAGGCTAAGGAGATCTCCGATGCGAAAGGCTCCCTCTTCTTCCACCCTCCTCAGGCCATCTCTAAGGCAAAAATGGCCAAGATACACCTTAACAGAGCCATCTACTGTCTCGACCTAAGTCAGGTACCGGAGGTCTACAGGGTAGAGATAGGCAGGGAGAGGGCTCTGATGCTGAAGGAGATACTGGACAGGGTACCTGTACCTGAACCTCAGGATATTCCTGGAGCACAGGAGATGTCGTCAAAGCAAATACCCAGATGGAGAATTCCTGGAACTGAGATAAGGCTTGAAAGGGTTAGCTCAGGGGAGCAGGAGGGATATTTCCTGTTCTCCGCAGCTACGGTCGATAAAATCCCATTTTTTTACTCTTTAGTCAAGAGCATGCCTTATAAAAACGAATTTACCACGACTCAGGGCTTCTTTGACTGGTATAACGACACCCCTGGACATCTTTTCCCGCCGAGATGGTCCCTGTTTCTGCCGAAGTGGTCGATGATGACCTTAGGGGATAATACCCTGTGGCAATGGTTCTCCCTGATCGCAATTGTCTTTTTAACGGTGTATCTGATAGCCCTGGCCATGGGCTTTTTCAAGAACAAAAAGACGAACAGAGAGCCAGGGATCAGGCATGGATTTTTAAGGCTATCGTTTACGACCGTGTCCGTGGCTATCGCCATCACCAGTCGCTACCTGCTGGTTGACGTGGTAAACCTGACCGGCGAGGCTATGCTTCTATCGACGGGGTTTCTCACCGCCTTTATCTGGGTGTTAGGGTCGTGGATAGTATTCCAGATAGATCGGAA
>JAQUTB010000325.1 GCA_028709985.1 Dethiosulfovibrio sp. | reverse complement strand
CAAGGCCGCTGAGCAGAGCATCTCCCTGCTTGAGCTCAAGAGGCGTAAGGTTGTAGGCGAGATCTCCTCTATGGAGAAGGAAATAGCCAAGTTGGAGAAGGAGATAGAGAGGATAAAGACTTTTCTGTCCGACAGGCTTGTCACCATATATAAGTTCGGGGGCATAGCCGAGTTAAACCTGCTCCTGTCCTCTCAAAACGTCTCGGACGCCATGAACACCGGCTATCTCCTCAAGAGGCTCGCCGACCAGGACGAGGAGCTTATAGGCTCGGCGGAGAGGGAGACTGCTCAGGTCAGGAGCTTAGTGGCCGGTTTGGCCGCCAGGGAGAAGGACCTCCAGAAGAAGAAAAAGGACATGGCCATCCAGAAGAAAAAGCTGGATCAGGCTGTGGCTGAGAGGAACGGCCTTCTGAAGAAGCTGAGGGAAAACCAGACCGCCTATCGCCAGAGCCTCAAGGAGGCGGAGGAGGATCAGAGGGCCATACAGGCCAAGATCCAGGACTACATAAGGGCAAAGGAAGAGCTGGCGAGGGCTAAAAAACCCGGCACGCCGGACCTCCCTCCTCTGCCGACTCACGGTGGAAGGTTTCAGTGGCCGGTCCGTGGCAAGGTCACAAGCACCTTCGGGACCAGGGTCCATCCCGTGTTCAAGACAAAAACCGTACACACCGGTATAGACATATCCGCCCCTAACGGCACTCCGGTGAAGGCCGCTGGGGCCGGTGATGTTCTATACTCGGGATGGTTAAGGGGCTACGGTCAGATAATAATACTGGACAACGGCGGCGGATATTCCACCGTCTACGCCCATCTTAGCCGTATAATAGCGACCGAGGGCCAGAGGGTCGTCGCAGGACAGCATATAGGAAACGTAGGGGACACAGGGGTTACCACCGGATCTCACCTTCACTTTGAGGTCAGAGTGAAGGGTGATGCCAAGGATCCTCTCAAGTACCTAGGACGCTAAATAGACGGGAGTTGACGCATTGAAAAAATTCAGGGATTTGCTGATCGGGGTTCTTTTAGGGGCTGGTGTGGTAACCGGCATAGTAGCTGCCCAGGCTGGAGGGCTCAAGGAAATAGACAGGGTCGCTCCTTTCGACCTTGATTCCCTGTGGCTGATGAAACAGGCTAGGGCGATAATAGAGGCTTATCAGGTGGACGCCGACAGCGACGACGTGACCGAGAAGGACCTGCTTTACGGAGCCGTGGACGGCATGGTCTCGGCCTGGGGAGATCCCTACACCAGGTTTGTCGATCCAGAGAGGCTTGAGCAGGAACAGACCGATCTCAAGGGCAAGTACGGTGGTCTTGGGATATACATAGGGCAGAGGGATGGAGCTATCCTCGTTATCAGCCCAATAGAGGGAACCCCTGCGGAGAAGGCTGACCTCAAGCCCCAGGACCAGATCGTCAAGATCGGCGACGAGGTCGTAGTGGGATGGAAGTTAAACGATGTTGTCGACTCCCTAAGAGGAGAGCCAGGGACCCCCGTAACTGTGTGGATAAAGCGTGAGGGCGAGCAGGATCTCCTCAAGAAGGACATGGTAAGAGAGGAGATAAAGCTCGAGTCGGTCCGGTTCGAGATGCTCAGCGACGACGTCGGATACGTGAGGCTGTCCCAGTTTAAGGACACCAGTCCCTCCGATCTCGGCAAGGCCATTATCGACCTCAAAGCTCGTGGAGCGACGGGGTTCATCCTTGATCTCAGAAACAACGGAGGTGGGCTTCTCAACGCAGCGGTGGAGATATCCGACATGTTCTTGGACGGAGGGCTGGTCGTCGGCACGAAGGGCAGGGTCGATCGGGCCAACGAAGAGCTTTTCGCCTCCCCGGGGGTGCTCACCGACCTTCCTCTGGTGGTCATCATAAACGAGGGCAGCGCCAGCGCATCGGAGATAGTTGCCGGTGCGGTGAGGGACAGGGATAGGGCGCTTCTGGTCGGTAAGAAGTCCTTCGGTAAGGGCTCGGTCCAGACCCTGTTCAACCTAATGGACGGATCCGCCCTCTATGTCACTATCGCTAGATATCACACTCCCAACGGAACGGTGATAGACCACCTAGGCATATCGCCGGATCTGGAGATAAAGGGAGACTGGTCCAGGGATAAGGATAAGGACGTGCAGCTTAAAGGGGCCCAGAGGCTCATCTCGGCCATAAAGGACGGCAAGGTGATCCTGCCTCTGTCGGGGGATCTGTCCTTCCTGCTTGTTTCGGGGGATCAGGAGCCGAAGTTATAGGCTTGGTTGCATAAGCCCACTGAAGAGGTTATCATCGATAAGTCGAACGGTTTATACTGGTGGCCCTGGGCCAAGTTCAAACGGCTCAGGGCACTTTAATGAGGAGGCAGTTGCCTTGAAAGGAAAAGTTGAAGCCATAATAGGGGCTCAGTGGGGAGACGAGGGAAAGGGTAGGATCGTCGATTCCCTTGGAGATAGGGTGGATGTCTTTGCCCGTTATCAGGGAGGGGCAAACGCTGGGCATACGGTCATAGTCGACGGGGAGAAACACGTTTTTCATCTCCTTCCGTCCGGTATGCTCTATTCAGGTAAGATCTGCGTCATAGGCAACGGCGTCGTGATAGACCCGGATCAGCTTCTAAACGAGCTCTCCGAGCTTCAGAAGGAGGGCAAGGACCGGTCTCGGCTGGTGATAAGCGGCTCTGCCCACGTGGTGATGCCTTACCATAAAAAGCTGGACCAGGCTCAGGAGGCCTCCAGGCCTAAAGGAACTAAGATCGGAACGACTGGGCGGGGGATAGGTCCCTGCTACGTCGACAAGTACAACCGTTGCGGTA
>JAQUTB010000017.1 GCA_028709985.1 Dethiosulfovibrio sp. | reverse complement strand
ACCACAAAAAAACCAGCTATAGGAGGAGAGAAAATGGACTTAGAACAGATTCTTGCGGAGTCAGCTACTCGAAGGGCAGAGGCCCTTGAGATCCTATCCAACCTCGGGCTTTTGGACCTATGGAGGCAATTCGGAAGGCCAGTCCTTGTCGGAGCTGTAGCCTACGACCTGGTTTTAGACTGCGATATAGACATGGAGATCTACTGTCCATCGCTCAAAATAGAGGACGGATTCAAAGTCCTATCGGAGCTGTGCCAGAGGAGCGACATCGTCAAAGGCTGCTCTTTTCAGAATCACCTAGCAGGACCTGACGGAGCGCTCTACTGGCGGATATCTACAGTTAAGGACGGGACTCCGTGGAAGATAGACATGTGGTCCGCACCGGAGGATTATCCCCTGCCTAGAAGTGAACACCTAGTGAGCCCTATGATAGAGGCGCTGACCGAGGAGACAAAGAATGCGATCCTCCGTCTTAAGTGGCACAGGAGAATGGATCAGGACCTTAATTGCCCCTCCATAGACCTATACCGAGCGGTAATAGACGGAGGGGTCAGGACACCGTCGGAGCTGAAATCCTGGCTGGTGACCCACCCCACAGGGGAGCTTTTGTCCTGGCTTCCCGGTATTAAATAAAAGATCCAACTAGATGCGAAAGGAGCCGCATTAGCTACAGAACTACAGCCACTTTTTTCGCTTGAAGAAGACGACCATGGCGCCCCCGATCCCTATCATGACAGCCCACACAAGGGGGTATCCCCATCGCCACTCCAGCTCGGGCATATACCGAAAGTTCATGCCGTAGACCCCTGCGATGAAGGTCACCGGGATAAACACCGTGGCTATGATGGTGAGAACTTTCATGACCTCGTTCATACGGTTGCTGACGCTTGAGAGATAGGTATCGTGCATGCCGCCTAACAGGTCTCTCAGGGCTTCCACCATGTCGATGACCTGTATGGTGTGGTCGTAAAGGTCCCTCAGGAAGACCTTGGTTTCTGGATGGAAGAATGCCGTCCCGTTCTTCTCCATAATCCCGATGCCCTCCCTCAGAGGCCACACCGATTTTCTAAGGGTCAAAATATCCCTTTTCAACCTGTGTATTTCCTGTAGATCCCCTGGCTGGGGGTCGCTCAGAAGACGATCGTCCATGTCCTCTGTGAGATCCCCGACCTTCTCCACAGCCAGAAAATAATGGTCCACCACCGAGTCGATGAGGGCATAGGCAAGGTAATCGGACTTCAGCTTCACCATAATTCCCTTCGAAAGCCTTATCCTCTCTCGAACCATATCGAAGACGTCCCCCTCGTCCTCCAAAAAGGATATGACGTAGCCGCTTCCCAATATGAGACTGACGTGTTCTACATCTATACACTCCGCCTCGTCATCGTAGCTGATCATCTTCAGGACCACGAAGAGATACTCCGGGAAGACCTCCGCCTTAGGCCTCTGGGAGGTGTTCACTATATCCTCGACGGTCAATGGGTGGAGGTTAAATTTTCGTCCTAGCCCCTCCACTATCCCCAGGTCGTGAACGCCGCTGACGTTTATCCAGGTTACTTTTCCTTCGTCGGAAATCTCAGGAAGCTCCTGGATTTGGACGTCTTTAAGCTCCACCACCTGGTCCTGATCGTAGCTTATGACGTCAATGCGGACGTCGTCCATCTTACGCTCCCCGACAAAGATCGGGGTCCCAGGTGCGGTGCTGATCTTGGCCCTTCTCTGGGACAGCTTCTCTCTTCTTCGTTTTTTCCCCGTGCTCATGCCATCCGCCTCCGTTTAGCCTGTGGTGATGGCCCAATAATACAATAAAGCAGGAACCCTGTCTTGACAGTTATGGCGTCACCAAATCACTGCCTCCGCTGTGAGTCGATGACGCCATAAAAAGGGATCAGATAAGAGCTATCGATTTTGGACCGCCAACCTTTACGTTGATTTTAGGTATGAAGTCCGCAAAACCAAGTTTTTGGAAGATAACATCCTTAAAGAAGGTGTCTGCGACCTTGAAAACCTCCTCGGAGGGATTTTTAGGCCTCTTTATCCTCACATCCGACTCGAAAAGCCAGTACTCGGGAGCCTCGTAATCCGCTCCCTTTCCGTTTTCCCCGACGGGTATAATCACCTCTGTAGGGGCTTCGGCCTGCCTTTCTTTAAGATGGCCGTAAAAAGAGGTTATAGATTCAACCTCCTTTAGAAAACCGTCCATCATCTTATCCAGCGAGTCACTGGCCCAGGCAGCGGAATCGACGGTCATAACCGAGAGTTTTGACTCCTCCAGGAAATCCTCGAACGATAGATGCATGTCGCACATCTCGTATATGGCGGAAAGATCCTCCTCGTCGCCGGTCACCTTGAGACCATAATCGGTATCCTCGACGGTGACATCGCCCGAAAGACCAGGGGAGAAGCCGACTATCTGCAAAGACAGACTTCCATCATCGTTGGCCGTAAAAGGTCCGACCTCGGATTCATTCGCAAGCCTTGCCCTCTCCCGTTCGATAAAGACCAAAGAGGAGGCCTCAAATCTGTCTATCTCGGACAGATATTCGTCCACTTTCTTTTTCGAGAATCCGGCCCTTTTGAGCCCCATCCTGTGGGTCTGTTTGAAAAGCTCTGTCTGCAAGGAGGTCATCTCGGCCTGTAGGGTTAGCCTATCCTCCTTGGATAAATAGCTCTCCTCGGCCAACTTGGAGACGGCCTTCATCCTCTCCATAGTGCTGCCTATTTCGACGACCGACGAGGCGACCATCTCGACTATGTCGTTGTCCCTGAGCCCCTCCACGGCCTTCGACCAGTCTTTACTCTGAATCCTCGATGCGGCGTCGTTTAACCCCGATCCTAGCTCGGAAACCTCCACACTATCCACGTCCGGAATCAGAACGTTATTCCGGGTGTAAGTTACAGAACTCCACTTATAACAGGTGAAGTTAGCCATCTTGGAGCCATCGATATGCATGATCAAACCTCCCATCTCGATCAAAAACGCCAACCATAGCCTCGCCTACAACCTCAAACAAGTCAAAATTTATTCTTATAAAATCTATTACATGACTCGGACTAAACAAGGATCGGCTTGAATTTACAAAAAAGCAAGACTATTAGCTGCGACGCAGATAGCTCATATACGCTTATACAGGTATTCCATAAAGGCCCCCGACGTGTAATTGTCGGGGGCCTTTATGTGTTTACAGTTATTTTTTAGGGACTACCTGTCTCATGGATTCGGCGAGTTCCCTGTCAATGATGGTCTTTATGACGGCTCTTCCTATAACCTTGGCTCCCAATAAAAGGGCATCGTGGGCCTCTGGGCCAGTGACGGACTCGGCAAACTCCACCGTGTGAAGGGCATATCTGCCTGGAGTTATGGCGAGCAGGGGCTGTAGTGCGGGACACCTCTGGGAGACGTTGCCCACATCGGTTGACCCTGTTGGATCCACCGGGGGATCGAAGGGTATCCCCAGCTCGCTGTAGATCTCCCCTATCATGGACTCTCCGGGCTGGTTGGGTATCATCTCGTCGAAACTGGACTCGAACTTCTCCCACGAGACCTCGGTCCCGGTTGCCAGTGCGGCTCCTCTGGCACAGTCGAGACAGCGAGAGGTCAGGCCATCAAGATAGCTCCTGGTGGGAGCCCGGAACTCGAAGCGACATACCGCCCGGTCGGGCACTATATTGGGGGCAGCTCCGCCGTAGTCGAAGACCCCGTGCATCCTGGCCTCGGGGATCGTGTGCTGCCTCAGCATATCCACGGCATGAAACATCAGCTGAACCCCATTGAGGGCGTTTTTGCCCTCCCATGGGGCCCCTGCTGCGTGAGAGGCCCTGCCCTTGAAGGTGAACCTGTATCCGTCCATCGCGAGGGACCGAAAGGCGGTCGTGCTGAAGCCCCCACAGGAGTGGATCATTATGGCCAGGTCGTAGCCGTCGAAAAGGCCCGATTCCGCCATGGAACACTTAGCCCCGTCGGTCTCCTCGGCGGGAGTGCCTATAACGTGGATCGATCCGCCCAGGTCGTCGGCAAGCCCTATCAGGCCCAGCCCTGCCAGGACAGACATGGATCCGTGAACACAGTGGCCGCAGCCATGACCAAGTCCAGGGAGGGCGTCGCACTCCACCATCACGGCTACCTTGGGATCTCCTTTTCCGCAGGAGGCCTTAAAGGCCGTGGGAAGACCGCCGTAGGGCCTCTCCACGTCGTAGCCCTCTTTGGTTAGTAGCTGGACTATCTTATCCGTCGCCTCGAACTCCTCCCCGGAAAGCTCCGGGTTTGCCGCCATCCAGTCCGACAGGTCCTTTGCCTCGGGAAAAAAGCGCTCTATCCCATCGTCCAACCGACGGACCGCGTCGGAATAGTCTATGGACATAGCCCTAGATCCCCAAGGCGACCGCTGCCGCTATGAATATCCCCTGAAACGCGAGAGCAATCAGGAAAAACGGTATAAAGAAGCGATACCATTTATCCAGAGGAACGTGAGCTATGGCGCACATGATGGGGATAAGGGCGGTGGGCCATAGCAGATTGGAGAGGCCGTCCCCAAACTGGAAGGCCAACACCGCTACCTGACGGCTGATGCCAAGCACGTCGGAGAGGGGCGCCATTATGGGCATCGTGACCACGGCCTGACCGCTGCCGGAAGGGATCACGAAGTTGATCAGGTTTTGAACAACCAGCATCCCCTCGGCAGCCAACCAACGAGGGAGGTCCTGAAGGGGAAGGGAGAGGTAGTAGATGACGGTGTCAACGATATGACCCTCTCTCATCACGACGAGGACTCCCCTGGAAAGACCGATTATCATACAGCCGAAGACTATATCCCTTAAGCCCTTGACGTAAACGTCGGCCAGCTTGTTGGGGTTAAAACCGCCCACCAAGCCGGAGAGTATTCCCATCACGATAAATAGGCCCGAAAGCTCGTTAAAGTACCATCCTCTTTGGGTAACGCCCCAGACCAGCGCCGCTATGGAGGCGACGACCACCACACAGACGGACCTGGTCCTGGAATCGAACTGGGTGTTGATCAACTCATCATGGTCGAGTTGAAGGTCGCCCATGTCAACTCCGGCCATGTAGCTCTTTGATGGATCCTCTTTAACCCTCTTAGCGTAGCGCAGTATCCACCAGCAGGCCAAGGTCTCCATGACGAACCAGGTAACCACCCTGAAGGCCCATCCAGAGAGAAGGGGAATGCCGGCAAAGTTCTGGGCCAATATGACCGTGAAGGGATTCATGACCGCGGCGGTATAGCCTATACCGACCGCCATCCCCACGGTCGCCAGGCCTACTATCGCGTCGTATCCCATGGCTATAGCCATCCCAACGAACAGGGGGAGGAAACCAAAGGTCTCCTCGAACATGCCGAAAACCGACGCGGACATGCCGAAAATATACACGAAGACCACCAAAATATAGTCGCTCTTGTCCTTGAACAGACGGAGCAACCAGCCGATGAAGGCGTTAAGAGCCTTGGTCTCAAGCACGACAAACCAGGATGCATAAGCTAAAAAGACGAAGAAAAATACCTCTGCTGCGTCCACCAGGCCCTTCTGTATCGCGATAAAGGTCTGGAACGGACCGACCGGTGTCGAGGCTATTTCCTTGAACGACCCTGGGACCACCACCGTCCTGTTGATGGTCTCGTTCATCTCCCTGGAGAACTCTCCCGCAGGAAGAACCCAACTCCCTATAGCAGCCAAAATAGTCAGCGAAACCAAGAGAACGTACACGTGAGGAAGAGAGAACTTCCTCTTACCCGAACCACCCTTTTCCTCTCCTACCTGAGACGCCATTTTCCACGTACCCCCTTTAATATGTTGGATTTTCGACTCAGACAGAATAGCACAAATCGACCTGTGTGTACATAAGTTTAAAAAATCACCAATTATAAATTTAGTTCTTGATCACGTCTTCTGGTTACATCTTGACAAGGGTAATACGCTCTTCACGGCTTGACTTTTTTGCACGACTGGACTAACTTACTTGTCGATAAGTAAATTAGTAAGATCTCGCTAACTAGCTGCCTTCCTGGAGACAGTATGGAGGCAAAAACGGAGGAGTGAGTTGATATGAGCGATAGAATGTCGGCACTGCCCACCACTATGTTGATAACTCTATGGGCAAAGGCCACCGAGAGCACAAAGGAAAGGCCATTGCTGAGGGACCTCAAGGCGGTGGAGATAATGAAGTCCGTGGACTTCGATTTTTCCGTGTTTGAGGGGTGTTGGAAGTCCCAGGTCGGGGTAGCGGTCCGCTCCGCCATACTGGACCGAGAGACCAAAAAATTCCTTAAAAAACACCGCGATGGGGCGGTGGTCAACCTGGGAGCGGGGTTGGATTCCCGTATGGAGAGGCTAGGGGTAAAGGACGTCATGTGGTACGACCTGGACCTCCCGGAGGGCATAGAGATGAGGAAAAACTTCTTCGACGAGACCGAAAATCGACGGTTTATAGCCAAGTCGGTCTTCGATTTCTCCTGGATGGACGAGATCGAGACCAAAGGGGGTCCCGTGCTTTTCATAGCCGAGGGACTGTTGATGTACTTCCCCGAGAAGCAAGTCCGCAGGCTCTTCGTCGAGCTGGCGAAAAGGTTTCCCGGTGGGGAGATACTGTTTGAGTCCACCGCTCCCTTAGTGGTGGGCAAGGCCCGGTTTCACGACTCGTTGTCCAAGGTGGAGGAAACCCCTGAGTTCATGTGGGGGCCGAAAGACCCCGAGGTGGTATCTTCTTGGTCTCCTGTGATAGTCTTCGTCGACAAATGGAACTTCTTTGACTACGCCAAGTATAGGTGGGGGTGGATGAGGTTTGCGAGGCATCTGCCCTTCTTGGGCAAGTCAATATCCTGCCACATAGTGAAGATAAGGCTTGCACCCAAAAAGGTGGTTTATCGATCGCGACAAATGACATAAAATGCTATGCTAAAGCCCGAAAAGAAAAGGAGTGATACCGTTGAAGATTCGCCCGTTTGATCTGGAACGTTATTTTGCAAAATACGAGTTCTCGGTGAAACACGTTATGAGCGCCTCGGACTGCGAGACCATGACCGTAGCGGAGCTTATGGCCATGGCAGGGGACGAGGAGATGGAGACGTGGAGCGATCTGAGGCTACACTACACCGAGCCCAAGGGACACCCCGATCTCCTCAAAGCCATATCGAAGACCTACCAGGGCATATCACCGGAGAACCTCATCACGGTGGTCCCTGAGGAGGGGATCTTCCTGGCCATGAACGCCCTGCTGGAGCCTGGAGACAACGTCGTCGCACTTTCTCCTCTTTATCAGTCCCTGCTGGAGATCCCCAGGTCAATAGGGTGCTCCATATCGGATTGGCCGATAGTTCTGGATGGGGATAGCTGGAGACTGGACATGGATCTCCTTGAATCCCTCATAAGGCCCGACACGAAACTGCTGGCCATAAACTTCCCCCACAACCCAACGGGATTTCATCCGACGGAGCGGGAGTTCCGAAAGATACTCGAGATTGCGGCTAAAAATGGGATATGGGTGTTTTCCGATGAAATGTACCGCGGACTTGAGCCGTCACCTGGGACCCGTCTCCCCTCGGCGGCGGAGGTATATCCGAAGGCGATCAGCCTGTCTGGCCTCTCTAAGTCATACGGATTGCCAGGTCTTAGGATGGGGTGGCTCGCCTGTACCGACAGCGATATGATGAAGGAGATATCGGGCCTCAGAGACTACACCACCATATGCGGCTCAGCCCCTTCGGAGGCTCTATCCATACTTGCCTTAAAGTGTGGCGACAAGCTCATAGGCCGCTGCCAGGACATAGTGGAGAAGAACACCGCTGTGGCATCGGAGTTCTTCGAAAGACACCAGGATCTTTTCGGTTGGATACCTCCCATGGCCGGGTCCATAGCTTTCCCAGAGCTGAGGGAAAATACCCCAGCTGATGAGCTTTTCACCGACGTGTTGGATAGAAAAAACCTCATGATACTTCCGGGATCGGTTTTCGGGGCCCAGGGGAATCACTTCCGAATAGGTCTTGGCAGAGAGGACTTCCCGGAATGCTGCCGGATCTTAGAGGAATACCTCGACGAAAGATAGAGAGAGAGGAAGGCCTGCTCAGGCCTTCCTCTCTCTCTGATTTAATAGACTTTCAAGACAGATGTGCTAGCGCCAGGGGAGAACCGACCTACAAGAGCCTCGATATCCCTAAGGTGATCGGACACACAGGAAGCCTGTATCCCTGGAACCCCGTAGACGGTGAACAGAACGCTGGTGGTATTCTCGGATATAAACGTCCTGTCATCAGGGCCATATATCACAGACGAGAGGATTCCACGCCCATCCCGAAGTAACATATCGCCATCTTGAACCTTCCTATCTCGCCCTCCAAGGGCCAAATAAGAATCGTTACCCCCACCGACATCAAGGGTCAGGGGCTCCATCAGCAGATCAAAATCGTGCCCCGCCGTCAAGAGCCCGTTTTTCAGCTCCATAATGAACATCGCCCCGACCAAGGCAGAAGGAGATATTATTGGCTTATGTTTAATCGCCACGGATTCAACCTGCGCCAGCACCGGATATCCTTGACCGAAACCCCTGAAATACGTCTCGTACTCTGCAAAAGGGGACGTAGCCCTCAGCTCTTTTCTTGTTTTGCCACCATAAAGGGATCTTAAGCCGTTCTCCGTCTCGGACCTAACAGCGGATAGCTCCGCGCACACAGGATAGTTCGCGATCTTTTTCATCAAAAGAACGCCAAAACTGGCGTTAGGGAAGGATTCGCGCCATTCCGCAGAAATATCGATCATTCCATGGACACCTCCTATTTTCTCGCTGCCTATATGTACTATACAGGAACGTCATGGAGGGTTATTGAAGAAAATTGCTACGACAGTAGGAAACAGGCAAAAAATCCCTTTGGTAGGCGCCAGGGGTCGTGCCTAAAAAACCCTTAAAGCACCTAGTTAGATGGCTTTGATCGGCAAAGCCAAGCTCCAAAGCGACTAAAACCGGCGAACGCCCGACACGAAGGAACTCTTCAGCCCTACGAATCTTCATTTGAAGCAAATAGACATGAGGAGTCAATCCAATTTTATCCTTGAAAGACCTGATAAAATGCCACCTGCTAAGCCCTGATATCGTCGCTAGCTCCTGAAGAGAGATGTTCCTTTCCAGATTTTCCCTCATAAACCGGCAAACCGCATCTATGGGGGCCGAAACAGGTGGACTTTCCCTGTATTCCCCGAAACGACTCACTAGATTTCCCAAAAAGGTAAGCCACAGAGTCTCTGCGGAAAGATCATCCAATAAACTTGCCTCTAACCCCAAATGGAGCCCGCCAAGAAGGGTCGATAGATCCGGCGCATTCAATACACCATGGGGTATAAACGGAAGTCCACGGTCCCTGCCCCAGATGTCCGAGGAGATTTTAGACACCTCCGAGGGATCTACGTAAGCCATTCGATAGCTCCAACCTTCATCGGAAGCGGAGTATCCATCGTGGACCTCGCCAGGCACAACGGTGTTTATATCTCCTTACACCGCTACACAAGGTTCTCCCAGATACCTAAATCCCAGGGCTCCAGATTGAACCACGCCAAAGGCATAGGTAGAGTGAGAATGTCTTGAGAAACGCATAGCTCTGTAGGATCCGGTCATAAAAGTAACCCCTGTAAGGCACTCCCTAGTCCAAAAGCGAACCTCAGACATTTCGCCATCTACGCCGATCTATATAGCCTCTTTAGCGAAGTTAATCAGCAGATCCTGACAGGTCTTGATGTAATCCTTGATCCTATCTCTGGTCACCCCGCCAGCTAGGTCCAGGTCTACCTCCAGATGAGGATTTCCCTTCTCGTCCAGGTAGGCCCTTCCAAAACGGTAGTTTTCGTTCCAGTGGTTGAGGCTCTCCAGGGTAGCATCGGAGTTGATCCAAGAGGCGTGGAACTGTAGGGCCCCTCCCTCGTTATAGAGTAGTATCTGAGCGTTGTAGCCCTGGATCTTGAAGGAGCAGGAGGTCTCGTCGTCTATCTCCGGGCGATACCCCTCCTCAACAAGAAGATCTGAGACCTCCTGAACCGTCATCACCTCGACGATGGGCAGGTTCTCCGCAAAAGCGGAAGATGCGAAAGACAAGAACATAGAACATACGGCAAAAAGACCTAAAATTTTCTTCATGATATTCCCTCCAAACATCGATATAAGGGTCATCCAAATAATAACCCGTTGGGTTAAATCAGCTGAATGATATCAGAAAACCTCCACCAAGCCAAGAGAACCTGACCCGTTAAAACCAAAGGTTCTTGATATAGAGGCGAATATATCCGATACAGAACTGCATGGGTTTTGGTATCTACCTTGATTGATGTTATACAGAATACAGGGCCTTTCGAACCATAAGGGCAGAGCCTTCGTCTTGTTGTCAAGGACAATGACAAATGATAAAACTCATATAAAAATATAAATTTTCATCAGGAGGTCGAGGCCTCATCGCCTGACATCTTGTATCTGGGGGTGCAAGAGTTGCAGATCTACACGAATGTAGCGTCCTTAATATCCCATAACGCGCTTTCAAAAACCACAAATAAGCTGGAAAAAATCACCAGTCGTCTCGCATCAGGGCTTAGGGTAAACTCAGCCGCCGACGACGCGGCAGGGCTTGCCATATCGGAGAAGATGAGGGCCCAGATCAAGGGGCTCGACAGGGCTTCGTTGAACGCCCAAGACAGCATCTCTTTGCTTCAGACCGCGGAAGGGGGGCTGAACGAGATCCACTCCATGCTGCAACGGATGAGAGAGCTCTCGGTGCAATCTGCCAACGACGTTCTCACGTCGGGAGACAGGCAGCATATCCAGGACGAGATCGATCAGCTAACTCAGCAGATAACCGACATATCCAACCAAACCCAGTTCAACAAAAAAAAGCTACTGAACGGCAACATGGCAGCTCTGTGGAGCACCTCCACGTCGGATATAGGCGTCGTCGTGTCGGGAAGCCTACTTTCCAAAGGGGCCCTTGGAGAGGTAAAGTCGGCAGCAGGAAACTACAAGCTGACCTTCAGCACAGTCAACAAGGGCATGGAGAACGTCCAAAAAAGCAACATCTTCTACCTTAAACACGGCACAATGCAGAACAACGTGGAGATATCCGACAACTCAGGAATCACAGGGATGACCGCACTGAACATGGTGGAGGGCAGCTGGAAGCTGGAGACCCGCGAGATCCCCTTCGGGGGAATCCGCTACTACCAGGGGAACGTGATCTCCGATCCAGCCACAGTAGGAGGAACCTTAGATGTCTCGCCTACGCCCAACATAGTCTCCCCTGGGACATACCACGTCAGGATGTCCGACAGGGTTCCCATGATGGCCGACTTCGACGCAGCCCTCACCGCAGGGGTGGTGGACGGGGTCAACATGAGCAGCAGGGCGGCGGGCTCCAACTTCGACGCCCAGATCGGCATCGACGCAAACTCCACCAGCGCTGCCTCAACCTCTTTGACCTATCGAAACGACCTTAGCGGAGGAGGAACTGTAAACGCCACAGGCGGCGCCGGAGACGTCTCTATAGGCACAAACGCCAATAACGGTGTAAACCTCTTCACCCATTACGCCGTCACCGGCACCGACCGTAGGGACCTCATGGCGGGCGATATAAACCTGACCGAGAGGTACGTCACACACCAAAACGCAGCTATGACGGTCAATCTTGACTACCAGTCCAGCACAAACACGACCGCAACGATCACATACTACACCTCCGGAGCTGGAAACTCGGTAAACGTGACCTCCCACTACCGGACCCTAGCAGGGGCCAACCTCGATATAGGTGGAACCGTAGTGAACATCGGTGGCATGGACATGGACGGCATAGCTGGAGCTATCAACGGAGCGGGGATAGGCGGATTTTCAGCGTCGGTCCAAGGGGCCGGAGATACCAGATATATAAGGCTCCAGAACCTCACAGGGGGAGCTCTAGCTATGACCGAAAACGTGATCGGAGCCCACGGTCTGGGACGCAAAGGCAATATCCTTAACGACGCTACCCTAGACGGGACCGCCAGGGATTACAACAGGGTCTTCACGAGCAATCTCAACAACATGACCCTGACGAACGTCGCTGCAACCATAACAGGCGCACCATCAACTGCATTCTCCGCCGCTGTGGCAGGGGGAGGTGCGGTCCAGGGCAGCGTCGTCATAACCGGCCACCAGAACTACAACGTCACGGTAACCACGGCGGGAAACGTCGCTGGAGAGCTATCCCTGGACTCCATCATAAACGGAGGAGGAAACCACACGTCCACCGGCGTATGGGATGGCAGAAATGAAGTCATCAATACATCGGGGAATAACCTCAGCACCATGGCCACTAGCCTTCAAAACGGGGTGAACGGCGTCATCGGCGGAGGTTTTACCGTTGCCACCACTACTGCGGGATCCCTCCACGGCCTTACCATGGCGAACGCCACCAACTATCGGGTAGTCCTGAACGGGACCTCCGTAAACGAGCTAGTCACCGGAACCTACGCCCCCGGCATTATGACCATCAACAGGGGCAACCTTTTCGCTAATACCGGCAACAAGGTCTACGTTAATCACGATGTGGTCATAAACGTCGGGGACCGAGATGCACTGGATATTGTATCTGCCCTCAACACCGGGATCAACACGGCCTTGGGAGCCGACGTGCTAAACGGCAACAACGGCCTTAATCCCTTCTCCACCGCCGCTGGAGCTCAAAACAGGACCATCCGTCTCACCAACAACCTCATATCAGGATATAAAATAGACATCACAGCCGGTTCCAACGGCTCTCTTGCAGAGGTGTGGGGAGGGGCTATAACTACCAGCAGAGGAGGCTCAGACGACGGAAACGCCCTC
>JAQUTB010000016.1 GCA_028709985.1 Dethiosulfovibrio sp. | reverse complement strand
CAAGATCGTCAATAAGCTGTGCGAAATAGTCTTTTTTCTTGTGAACGCGACGCCGCTCCTCTTCCGACATATCACGATTCACAATGTTAAGATACTGCCGCTGTTCCTCCGTGGGATAAAGAAAACGGAGACTGAAATTATTTTTCTTCACCTGCTCAAACTCGTCAATAAGACACTGCATGTCTTTTCCGACACCGAGAACCCTGACCCAAGCCTTGCTTCGGGTTATGGCGGTGAAGAGACGATTTCGCACCCTCGCCATATTGTCAGAGGACGAATAGCAATCCTGTGCATTGATGATATAAACCATTCCGGCCTCGTTTCCTTTTGCACGAAAAACGCCGGTGAAGGTGACGGACTCGCCGTCAGAATCAAAGAATAAGTCAGGCGCTGTATCCACTCCAGCAAGATGCGTGTCGATTCTCTTCTCGAAAAGCCGCTTTCGTATAGATCCAACCTCATCTCTAGTCGTAAGAGGGTCGGGGTTGATGACAATAATATCGTCGGCGCGCAATTCGTCTTCCGAAAGGTTTAAGCTAATCGCATCAGCAACCCATTCCGCTTGTTCTTTCTTTGAGTTGAAATTACGGAACTGTACCAAATCCTCGATAGGCGAATGATCCTCCAGAAAGGACGGACTGCTTTCATCCGAGCGAGAAAGAACCACTTCGCACCCATCTTCAAGATTTCCACTCGTAACTTCGTAGCCAATTTCCAGCCAAAGAGGATTATGTTCAAAAATTTGGACCAGACCTGTTCCAGTCTCCGCATCAGGCTTTCTGTAAATACCAAAGCCAAGCGCATGGGCGGTTGTCAGCACAGGACGCGAGTTTCTGTAGCATTTTTCAAGAATAACATCCTGCTGAGGCTTGTTGGGCTGATTCACAAGGCGAACCCTGGGAGCCCCGTCTTCATTCTTTCCGAAGATCTCCTCGGGGGAAGGAAGCGATTGCGAGTGCAGGTTTTGAAGCTCGTCGTAGGCGTACACGAGACGCTTTTCCGGCTTCAGAATTTCATAGCAGATTCGAAGAAAGGACGGGGGGAAATCCTGTGCTTCGTCCACGAGAATCACATCATAGATGCCTGACGGATCAGGGCATTCAGCCAGCGCCTTACCGCATACGCCTTCAAATTCTCTTCCTCTCCCAAAGGAGTTTTTGGCCGAAGTGTAATCGTGGTATTCCACACCGTGATGCTGGCAAAAAATAAAATAAATACCGCTCCTCTCTCCACCTCCAGGAGCACCCCAAGCATGAAGGATCTGAAGGTTATCCCAGTTCGGTTCCTCGCTCTTCAACTCGATTACAAAGGTATTGATGAGCTGCCTAAATTGACCTTTGAGCGATCTCGTGTTGAAGGTGACAGCGATTTTCCAGTCAGGATGCTGCACATGAAGATAGGCGGCTTTGAGAGCCAGGACGATGGTCTTTCCCGATCCTGCAAGGCCACGAATCCGTTGAACACCTTCGACAGTTTCAAGAACGGCGTGCGCTTGATGCTTGTCCAAGTTGGCTATCGAGTCTTCAAGAAGCTTCAGTTTTGCCCCGCGCGAGCCTTCCTTTTGAATATCTCGTCTCTTCCTGCCTCTCCTTATTGTAGAAATCGCCTGTATTATGGAGAGCAAAGTTTCGTAATATTCTGGGGTTTCCCACTTTCGGCTGTTGAGCCACGCTTCGAGATTGGACTCGTTACAGACGGGGTATTCCTCGCTTGATAGAGAGGTCGTATCGTTAAGTGCCGAAGCAAATGTTACCGGGTGTATCGCCACTTGAAGGCTACGTCCATCCATCAATCCCCTATGGGCGCGCAGCTTCGACTCGAGCTTGTTGTAAATATCGTCCTGGACCTCTTTGAAGCCTTGTACATCCCGGCCTTCCACGAGAGAAAAAACAACGAGTCCCTGTTCTGGAGAGATCAGCAGTGCATCTATGGGATATGGCCCCTCGGATGTGCCGATAATAGGATAACCTGTGTACAGAAAACCATTGTAGCTGGTATGTTCAGTAAAAAAATTCACCAATAGCTGGGCCGAAACCGGCTTTGCATTGGTACCTTGAATAATATTAACCATTATTGGCCTCCTATCCGTAAATGCAGTCAAGCCTCTTTTGTCCCTTCCGAAAAAAACACGACGATGAAGAAGTCGAAGTGCGTCACAATAGAGAATTACGGACAATAGGCTTCTTATGTCTTTGCGACAAAGCCCAGGATACAGCAGAATATGTCGGCTCCGGGGTTGAGGAAAGAGCAGGCGGATCGTCAAGATCAGGCTCATCTAGTTACTTAGCACAGAGACTGGCCCCTGATAATTAGTCCTTTGGCAGTTGAAATGGAGAGGGGTTTTTCCTGGAGCCACAACGGAGCTTAGATCCTCTCCCCGATGATACAACAACACCCAGGTTAATTCCAGTAAAGGCAGACCCCTTGTCCGATAAATGGGCAAGGGTCCGCACAGTGCTGGCCCATCGTCGGAACTGGACGCCTCGGGGCGAGCGCGCCCGATACCCCACGGCAAAAATGCTCTTCAGATGCTTGGCGATATTCTGCTTCGTGGTAAGAAAAAGCTCCGCCATCTTCAACCCTCCCTATAGGGCGACAGGGAGCAGACGAAACGGCCTCTCCGAGAACATAGCCGACATAAGAGCCCTCGCCCGATGGACGGGCAAGGGCTCTTTATCTTAGATCGCCTCGAAGGCCTGTTTCAGGTCGGCTATCAGATCCTCCGGGGCCTCCAGGCCGACGGAGAGACGGATAAGCCCTTTGGAGATGCCCGCCTCAAGCTGCTCCTCATCGGAGAGGGCCGAGTGGGTCATAGACGCGGGGTGCTGGATGAGCGACTCGGTGTCCCCTAGGCTGACCGCCAGAATCCAGAGCTTGACGGAGTTTATGAACTTCTTACCAGCGTCGAAGCCGTCCTTCAGCTCCATGGTTATTATCGCCCCGTAGTGGGCCATCTGTCTGTCCGCCAGCTCCTTCTGTGGGAAGGAGTCCAGGCCGGGATAGCTGACCTTGGCAACCTCGGGACGGCTCTCCAGGAACTGGGCTATCTTCATGGCGCTTTCACAATGGCGGGGGACTCGGACGTGAAGGGTCTTCATGCCCCGAAGGAGCAAATAGGCATCGAAGGGGGATAAAGTGGCGCCGGTTAGGTCCTTAAGGCCCTCCATCTTAACCTTTCCGATAAACTCCTTGGTCCCCACCACGATACCGGCGATTACGTCGCCGTGTCCGTTGAGGTATTTTGTGGCGGAGTGGACCACCACGTCGGCGCCGAGCTCAAGGGGCCTCTGTATCACCGGTGTGCAGTAGGTGTTGTCCACTATGAGCATGGCTCCGTGGTCGTGGGCTATCTTCGCCAGCGCCTGTATGTCCACCAGGTCCATGGTCGGGTTGGCGGGAGATTCGCAGTAGATCACCTTGGTGTTGGGCTTCAGGGCGTCTTTGACCTTGTCCAGGTCTCTAAGGTCCATAAAGGTGGACTCTATTCCAAAACGGGGGAACTGATGGGCCATCAGGGAGTAGGTACAGCCGTAGAGCGACCTGGCCGCTATGGCGTGATCGCCGCTGGAGAGGGCGGTCCAAAGCACCGACGCTATGGCTCCAATGCCGGAAGCCGCTACCGCCGCAGCCTCCCCTCCCTCGAGGGCGGCTATCTTTTCCTCCACAGCTGTGTGGTTGGGGTTGCCTAACCTGGTGTAGATATAGCCTTCCTCCTCGCCCTTAAACCTCTTAGCGCCTTCATCGGCGTTTTTAAACGCGAAGGTGGACGTCTGATAGATAGGGGTGGAAAGGGCTCCGGTCTCGTGATCGGGGTGGTTCCCACTGTGGACGCATTTTGTCTCAAAACGATAGGTCATTCTAAACTATACCTCCTTTATGATGGCGATTCGTAAATACCATTGTATCATTCGGCTGGCCTGTGTATATCCCTGCTTGTGGGCCGATATTCTATCTCCATAGGGCCATCGTATTTGCCGTCTACCATGGCGAAAAAGATCTCTATGAGTTTTTTACAAAGCTCAGGATCGTCGTATCGTCTCTCCGCCGTCTCGGCCCAGTGTCTAAGCTGACGATGGACGGAAAAGCTGTGCCGCCGGTAAAATCCCGGCCAGTAGTCCGCACGGACGTGCTCGGTCAAGAGGGCGATTATACCCGCAGGGTCCTCGGGCAAAGTTAGGTTTACAGGAAGCTCCGCCAGATCCTCGGCGGTTATTCTGCCGTCCATAGCGAGACTGGTGGCGTAGGACCTCTGGCTCTCAGGGGTCAAGGTCGCAAGCCTATCGACGAAGAGCTTTTCCCAGGTGGACATGGTCCCTAAAGGTTCAAGTATCGACGACGCAATCTCGTCCATCTCGGGATAGGTCCTCTGTACATACTCCGCCACGGTCTCAGCCCGGGCTGGACTGGCCGCTCCAGCTAAGAGACACAGAACCGCAAAAACGGTCGACATCCTCTTCAACATTCAAACCCCTCCTGAATTATCGAATCACCCGGACATTATACATTGACGGACTATCTATGGCTTTTTGAGCCCCTAAAGTATATTCTGAGTAGAAAAAAAGAAGGAGGTATGAACATGACCGCACTGACGCTGCTTTTCGACGAAGAGAATCCCTGCTGGGACCACGAATCGCTGGCATTGGCAGGAGAGGACCCGGAGGGCCTAGATGAGCTCCTCCGGCTTGGTCTCGCAAAAGGGATAGGTGGAACAGGAGCGATCCTGACGGAGAAGGGGATGGAGGAAAGGGCCAGGCTTGCCGTGGATATGGGGATACCGGCCGCTCCTTACGAGGTAAAAGACCCGTCCAGGTCTCTCTGGAGGACCAAGGTTCAGCATCTGATCGACAGGGCCTTTTTAGGAAGATGGGGACTGAAGGAGTTCTCCGTCGGCGAGTCCCTGCCGGTGGTCCCATACCTTCAGGGGGAGGACCTTTACCGCCTCGACGGCGACTCCTTCCGTTTCGGCTGGGAGGAAAATCCCCTGGTCCGTTCCTTCTGCGATAGGTTTAACCGGTGGGGAGTGGCAGCCAGGGAGTTTCCAGCCCCAGGATATGCCCAACTAAGCGAGTGGATCAAGGAAACTGGTTGCCCCACGGGATCGGTGGAGGTGGACGTGCTGCTGAGGAGCGGCTACGACTTCGACCACTACAGGACGATGCCGACACGCCCAACCGATCGCTTTAAGCTGCAAAACGCCGACAGGCTATTCTGCTTCAAGCCAGGAAGCACCGAGGATGTCCTGACCCAGATAGGCCATATCCACCTGTTCATGTTGGGCCAAAGGCGGGTTTACATCCCGGGATGGAGCGATTTCGACTCGGCGGATCAGGAGAACTGGACGATGATACTCCTGATCGCCGACGACGAGTGGGAGCTGGACGACCTTCAGGCCAGGCTGGCCCCCTGGGAGGGGCCGCTTATCGAGCCAGCAAATCCTCTTTTCATCCTTGGGACGAGCCTGGAAAAGCTGAGGGAGGTCAAAGAGCCTAAAGAGACCGTATACGACTGGTTCTGCGACGACCTCCGTCACATAGCCAGGCCCGACCGGTGAGGGGAATTACGGCTCGAACCTGCCTTTGACCACCGCTCTGCCCCCTTGGACCACTGTTTTTCCCATGGCGAACACCGAGGATATGGACAGGTCGCCTTTCTCCAGAAGTACCAGGTCGCCGTCGTATCCCTTGGCTATCCGCCCCTTTTTGAGCAGTTTGTAGACCGAGGCGGGGGTGGTGGTTATGACCTGTATGGCGGTCTCCAGTGGGATACCCTCCACGAGGACCGAGTCCCTAACCTCCGGGAAGAGCGACCGAGACGTCCCGATGGACAGGCCGGTGAAGGCGCCGGTCGAGTCGAAAGACGGAAGGCTGCCCTGACCGTCGGAGCTGAAAGTTATCCGCTCCAACGGAACCCCCGAGTCAAGCAGCCTCCTCAGACCTTGGCTGCACTTGACCTCACCTTCCTCGAGAAACTGAGGTGTGGTGCTGGTGGTCAGATCTACCATGCCGCCGGACAGGGCGTAGTCTATGCAGTCCTCGAAGAGCTTGGGGTTTCTGTTGACGTGGGTGGGGAGGAACTGGCCCAGGCCCAGCTCGGTGGTCTCCACAATCGCCCTTATGGGGGAAAGCATGGATGGGCCGTCCCCTAGATGGACGTTTATGACCCCCGACTTGCCCCCTATCATCCCGCCTACGTGAGCGGAGGCAGCCAGCTTGTTCAATTCATCCAGTGTGGGCTGGGAGGAACGGTGGTCAGAGATGGCCACCTCTCTCACCCCCACGAACAGGTCTATCAGGATCAGGTCGTCCTGGACCGATCCGGTGAGGGTCTTGACCGGGATGGCGTAAGATCCGGTCAGGGCCCAGGCCGACAGGCCCTCCTCCCTGAGGGACCTGGCCTTCGCCAGGAGCTCGCCGGGATAACGGCAGGTGGAGTCGGTCCCGAGCACCCCTATAACTGAGGTCACACCGGCCTCTATGAGATCCGAGAGGACCACCGCCGGGGTCCTGGTGGAAAAGCCCCCCTCGCCTCCTCCACCGGCTATGTGGACGTGGCCGTCGACGAAGCCTGGCACCGCTGCCTTTCCCGATCCTTCTATGACCTCCAGGTCCGGCAGGCCCTTCCCCGGGAAGGACTCTCCGACCCAGGCTATTTTATCCCCCGCCAGGAGAATATCCCCTGTGCCCAGCCTCTCCGGGCAGTACAGCTCAACCTCTTTTATCAGCTTAAACATTTACTCGATCTCCTCCGCTTTTATCCTGCCCGACAGAACCTTAGCGGCCCTGTCGCCGTCGAGGGACAGCCTGAAGGCCCTGGTGTCCCTCAGATGGGCCAGTGCCGCCTCTTTAGCTCCCTCCTGATCCCTGCTCTCTATGGCGTCTATTATTCTCCGGTGTTCCAGCGGCGTGTTGGTGATTCCCTGATCCGCAGGGGCCACCAGGGGCTGAAAGCGGCCGACGAACATTATGTATAGCCGAGAACGCCAGAACACCGGATGGAAGACCCTCTCCAGATAGCTGTTGCCCCCTATCCTGACTATGGAACAGTGAAACTCCAGGTTTATGGAACGATATTCCCTGGGGAGGTTGGACAGGGCAAAAGACTCCTCCATCTCGTTGAGATGTCTGAGGTGGGCCACGTCGTCCAAGGTGGCCTTTCTCGCCGCCGCGGAGGCCGCCTCTCCCTCCAAGAGGGCCCTCATGGAGAAAACGTCCTCCATATCCTGGGCGGAAAGACCGGGCATACGATAGCCTCTCTTTCCTGGCTCGCTCTCCAAAAAGCCGGTCCCCTCTAAGAAGGTGAGGGCATTTCTGACCCCCGTCCGTCCCATTCCGAGCTCCGAGGCCAGAGTGGTCTCGTAGAGAGGCTCTCCGGGCATAAGCCTCAGGTCCTCGATTAGATCCAGTATATAGTCCAGAACCGCCTGAGAGGACGGGGGGAAATCGCCGCCGCTGGCCGATGGCCACATTTACCTCACTCCTTTCCGCTTTTCGGGGTGGACAACGTAACGTGAACTATGCTATGTTGTAGCCATATACTACATTATGGCGACACAATGTCAATATCGCATCGTTTTTGAGGGAGGGACAGCCGATCAGAATCGAGTTTTAGTTTCAATAAGGCAGCAATACCCCATACGGGGGAGATTTATCAAAGGATAGGAGTTGAACCGAATATGTCGAGCAAGAAAGAGCCTTCATGCAAGCCAATGAGAATACCCGATACATACGTCATCATCTTTTTCGTCGTCCTCCTAGCGGCAATTTTAACCTACACCGTCCCGGTGGGGACCTACAAGACCCACGAGATAACCTACGAGGTTGACGGCGCGACGAAGACCAAAAATGTCCTCGTGCCGGACAGCTTCGAGCTTAAGAGGGATGAACAGGGCAATCCGGTCAAGCAGGGCATTGCGGTCTTCGAGCCCTACGGCGAGGTGGGCCTCTTAAACTACGTCTTCGAGGGCTTCGTCTCCGGCAGCAAGTGGGGCTCAGCGGTGGGGGTTATGGCCTTCATCCTGGTCATAGGTGGAGCCTTCGGCATAATCATAAAGACCGGGGCGGTTGAGGCTGGGATTCTCCACGTCCTCAGCAAGTTCAAAGGCATGGAGAGGGCTATTATACCGGTGATGTTCATCCTGTTCTCTCTGGGAGGGGCCGTCTTCGGCATGGGCGAGGAGGCAATTCCCTTCGTCCTGATCCTGGCCCCTGTGTGCGTGGCCCTGGGCTACGACTCGATCACAGCCATAATGATAACCTACGTGGCCACACAGATAGGGTTTGGAACTTCCTGGATGAACCCATTCAGCGTCGCCATAGCCCAGGGGATATCGGGAATCCCGGTCCTCTCCGGCGCAGGGTTCCGCATGGCTATGTGGGCGGGCTTCACCTTGGTGGGGATCCTCTACACCATGAGATACGCCGAGAAGGTAAAGGCCGATCCCACGTCGTCGCTCTGCTACGAGACCGACTCTTTCTTCAGGGAGAACGTGGAGAAGGGCAAGGAGATAGAGAGCCACTTCGGCCTGGGACACATGCTGGTGGTGCTGGCCCTTTTCGCCGGCATAGCCTGGGTTATCTGGGGAGTCATGACCAACGGATACTATATCCCTGAGATAGCCACCCAGTTCTTCATCGTCGGCCTTGTTGCGGGGGTCATCGGAGTCCTGTTCAAGCTGAACGACATGGGGGTAAACGACATAGCGATAAGCTTCAGGGAAGGGGCCAAAGACCTCCTGGGAGCCGCCATGGTGGTTGGTATGGCGAAGGGCATCGTACTCGTCCTCGGAGGAGACTCTCCCACGGACCCAACTGTGCTTAACACCATCCTGAACTCAGCGGGAAGCGCCATAAGCTCCTTCCACACGGCGGTATCGGCCTGGCTCATGTACGTATTTCAGTCGGTCTTCAACTTCTTCGTGGTATCCGGCTCGGGGCAGGCGGCTCTCACCATGCCCCTCATGGCCCCTCTGGCGGACCTTGCGGGGGTGACCAGACAGGTGGCGGTGCTGGCCTTCCAGCTTGGAGACGGCTTCACCAACCTGATAGTCCCCACCTCCGGCTGTCTAATAGCCTGCTTGGGGGCCGCCAGGATCGACTGGGGAACTTGGGCCAAGTTCCAGATAAAGTTCCAGGCCCTTCTGTTCGCCCTGGGATCCTTGGTGGTAATCGGTGCGGTACTGACCGGGTTTAACTAAAGAGAAAGGGGAAAGGTCGTCGCATGACGACCTTTCCCCTTTCTCTCGTTATGGCCCAAATTTGGGAGATATGCCGTTTAGTACCACCCCTTGTATGCACCACCCTACAGTGCTACTATACCGGTTTGAATCATGTATCCATTATGGCGGTTTAGAATATCGGCTGGTCAAAGGAGTTATGACGTGAATATCTCTCGTTCGATCTACAGGCCACTTTTTGCGGACCCATCCTTCCCACTCTTTATTGTGCTGGCAGGATCGTTCTTCCTGACCGTGTTCTTCAGGATCTCGGCCTCGGTCATACTTCCCCTAGAGGGCGAAAGGCTAGGTATGAGTGCGTCGCTGGTGGGATTTATCTCCAGCGTCCATTTTTACGCCTACGCAATGATGCAGCCGGTGTCTGGGATACTTCACGACAGATACGGCCCCGTAAGAGTGGTGACCTGCGGCCTGTTGATCACGGCAGCCTCCTGTCTTCTCCTTACCGTAGTTCGAACGCCACTGTCCCTCGGCGTGTGGCGTCTGGTCTCAGGATTAGGTGTATCCCCAATGTACTCGGCGACCCTGGTCTTCATGGCCTTCGCCTTCCCCGCGGAACGTTACTGTTTTTACGCGGGAATCAACTTCGCCGTGTCCAGCCTTGGGGCGATCGTCTCGGTGGCTCCTCTCGGGTTCGTGCTGGACAACTTCGGTCTGCCAGCGACCTTCGCTATCCTGTCTGGGACTAGCCTTCTCATGGCCCTCTTTTTGGGACGTAGTTTTAAGGGCGATCATGTTCATTTTTCAGAACCGCCGCATGAGGTCGCTTATGATTCTATGGGCCGTTTCCTCCGCGTCGTCGTTGACCTTTCAGGGACTCTGGGGCGTCGCATGGTTCAGTGCGGCCTTTCAGATCTCCCAGGGGTCGGCCCGCTTCTGGAGCTCTCTGATCAGCGCAGGGATGATGCTGGGGCCTCTCATGGTGGGTGGCGTGATCCTATCCCCTGATAAACTACCCCGACTTATCGGAGTTTTAAGCTCCGCCAACGCTCTTACATGGTTTATATTGCTCGGGACTACCGCATACGGACTTCCTGTCTGGACCGGTGGGGCAGCGGCCCTCCTCCTCGGAGCGGTATCGGGCGCACGAGGGGTCTTTACACTTGCAGGGGTGACGGCTCTCGCTCCAACGGAGGAAAGAGGGGTCGTCTTCGGAGCTATGAACATGATCGCGGTACTATCGGCGGTCGTGTTTCAATGGGGAACGGGAATCGTGATCGACCATTTTCCGGCGGGACAGCCTGGAATATATACAGCGGATGGGTATTTCACCGCGTTTCTCGTAGTATCCTGCGCTATGGCAGCGAGCCTGCTCGCGATACGCTCCCTCGGGAAAGAGCCGCTAAAGCAAAACCAAGAGGAAGACCATAATTGAAAATTATTATGTTTAATTTTTTAGATCTGCCACACTTCTATACGGTGTCCCTCTGGGTCGAAGATATAGAACACCAAAGCTCCCCATGGGTGAGTCTTAATCGGCGTTGGAGTTAGACCAGCCTTGTCAAACTTCTCCCAGATAGAGCGGATATCTCGAACCTCCAATGTAACGGTTATTCCCTGACCTCCGCAGCTCTTAATAGAGGATCTTTTTTCGTCCGCCACGCTGAGCCTGGCGGTGTCGTTTATGGCGAACTCGATAAACCACTGGGAGGAGAAAAGGACGGGCAATCCCAGCTGATCCCTGTAAAACTGGACCGTCCTCGACCAATCACGACAATAAAGTATGGTATTGGCGGTCAAAAAAGGTCCTTTCATGGGCATGACACCCTCCTTCTGGGCATCGACAGAAGCGCCAGGCCAAAAAGGATAAAACCTATCCCTATAAGAGCGGGAATCGAGAGCCTTTCTCCCAAGAGCGACACCCCCAAAATAGCGGCAGTCAAAGGCTCGGCCAGGGTGAGGGTGCAGGCGGTGGATACCGGCACGACCTTAAGAGCCGTGGAGTAGAGGCCGTAAGGGATGGCGGTGCAGATCGCCCCCAGGACCAGGGCAATGGAGATCCCCTTGGAGGTGAAGACCCATCCCGTATAGCCAAAAAAGAACGCTGGGGAGGCAAGGACCGCGCCTAAGGCCATGCAGAGGGCTATAGCCGCCAGGGAGGACCGCCCCTCTTGGGCCTTTTTCATCCCCATGCCGAGGAAGCCGAAGGCGGTTCCTGCGCAGAGGGCGAGGGCGATGCCCACCGGGTCCACCGTCAGGCTTCCGCCGAGGGACAGCAGGGCACATCCGGTCACGGCGGCGGCTGTGGCTCCCATCCACCGAGCGGTCAGCCTCTCGCCGAGGAAGAGCCTTCCCAGCAGTCCTCCCATGACGGGGGAGCTCCCTATTGCGACCATGGTTCCAACGGCGACGCCTGTCCTGAGGATGGAGGCAAAGAAAAACTGCTGATAAAGGGCCATCCCAGCGGAGGCCATAAGGACGTCCCTCCAGGGCCATCTCCCTGCGAAGGCCTTTGTCCCCTCTCGATAAAGCACGAAGGCCATGAGGCACAGCCCTCCTACAGTTATCCTGATACCCCCCAAGACCAGAGGGGATATTCCCTCCGGCCCGAAAGCCTGCAAGGTTCCGGAGGCTCCCCAGAAAACCCCCGCCAGTATCAGCATCATAGAACCACGAAACATAGGCACTCTCCTCCATCGATAAAAACAAGGCTAAAAGACACTCCCATTCTACCTTGCCCCCGATTGTTTTCCTACATGTTCGGACGTATAATCCCAAGAAACGCACGACAAGCAGAACAGGAGGTAAAAATCCCAAGGTAGCCGACTATACCTACAACGGCAGGGCCAAAAGAATAGGTCCGTCTCGCCCTAGGCGGGACAGGTATATCGAAAAAACTAATGGAGGCATCTCTATCACCATGAACGAACTTCTGGAACCTCCCGGTTCCGTCCCTCTTTTCCCCTCTCCGAAGAAAGTGGCCATCGTGTGCAACCTCCGCCCGGAGGGCTTAGAAGGCCAAAGCGACATCTTCGAGGAGTACGACTCCTACGCAACGGTGGAATCCCTCGCTCAGGAGCTTGAGTCCCTCGGTTTCGAGCCGGTGTTTATCGAGCAAAACCACAATTTCCTTCAGACCATATCCGCAAATCGTCCCGATTTCGTGTTTAACCTAGCGGAAGGGCTTGGATCCTTCCGAGGCAGAGAGTCTCAGGTTCCGTCGATCCTGGAAAGCCTGGGCATCCCATTCACCGGGTCGGACTCGGTGTCATTGGCCATATCGCTGGACAAGCTCCTGACCCACAGAAACCTTTCAGCAGGGGGGATTCCGGTCCCAGCCATGAGATGCTTTAAAAACGAGGCGGACCTGCTGAGGCTAGACGAACTTTTCCAGGAACACAGCTCATGGATGGTCAAGCCTAGGTGGGAAGGCTCATCAAAAGGGGTCTTCAACGACTCCCTGTCCAATAGCCCCGACGATATGGCGGAAAAGGTCCGGCGGATATGGTCCATGTACGGCCAGCCAGCTTTGGCCGAGTCCTTTCTTCCAGGCGGCGAGTACACCGTCGGGGTGGTCGGCAACGGTTCGCCAAGGGTGATCGGCATGATGAGGATCTCCTGTCCCTCACGGGAAAAGGGACCCTTAATATATTCCCTGGAGACAAAAGGGCCCGGGGGGGTCGGATTCTTTTAC
>JAQUTB010000324.1 GCA_028709985.1 Dethiosulfovibrio sp. | reverse complement strand
CCTCGAGTCTGAGGGAGGTCTCTATCTCGAAGGCCTGTCTTTTAAGCCCCTCAAGATCCCTCTCTATCTCGGCTAAAGCCTGTCTCGCGTCGATCCTTCTCAGCTCAACCGACCTAGCCCCGTCCTTGACGTTGGCCAGGCTTTGCTCCCATATAACCTTCCAGCTGAGCCGGTATTCCATGTCTCTGCGGCAACCTTCAACCTTGCGTTTTAGATCCAAAACTCCGTCCTCGGCAGATCTACGCTTCAGGTGATACCAACGGGACCTGGTTTCGTCCAGATCCTTTTCGAGGGCCACGGCTCTAAGGGCTATCTCCACAATAGGGGCTATCTGTCTACGCCGAGATTCGAGCTCCGCCATGAGGGAGTAGAGTCGATCCAGTTCCTGCTCCGCAGAGGAGATTTTGGACAAAGCCTCGTCCCTCTTCTTCCTGTAGATGTTTATGCCGAAGAGCTCCTCAAGGTGGGTGCGTCTGTCCATAGGCCTCTGACTGATGGCATCGGTGACGTCGCCCTGCCCGATGAAGGCAAACCTATCCCCATCAAGATGCCATCTATGTTTGACGTCCTGGAGATCCTGCACGCGACATTTCAGTCCATCGACGTAGGTGACGGCTCCGGTCTCGTCGGAGAACCTTCTCTTGACGACGGTCCTCACGTCACCTTCGGCAAACTCCAGCACGACCTCCGCCGATTTAGCCGGCCTAAGAAGGGCTGTTCCCTGAAAGAGCAGGTCCGATTGTTTGGTTATCCTCAGCCTTGAACCGTTGCTATCCCCTAACCCCCACCTGAGCCCGTCCAGTATGTTGCTTTTACCGCTGCCGTTTGGGCCGACTATGGCGGTAAATCCCGGTGAAAGGGGCAGGTCGTGGGAGCCGCCAAAGCTTTTAAAGTTTTTGAGCTTAAGTCGAGCTATAAACAACAAACCCCTCCTTGCTAAGCTGGTCAACCCGTCTCTCCAGGGATTCTTTCGTACCCTGAAAATCCAGCCTGAACTTGTCCCATCCGATAGAGTCGGAAGATTTCAGAGCGATATGTCTGTCGAAAAGATCCTGCCATTGCGAGATATAGGTCTCGTAAATATATTCAGCTATTTTGGCGTTAAGCTCCAACATGACGGCCTCGGATTTACTGGAGTTGAACACCTTTCTTATGAATCTCTTGACGATAACCGCGACCGAATCCTCTCTGAGCACCCTTGAGGGGGTCCCACAGAAGGGGCAACTCCTGGTCAGAATGGACCGGATATCGGCCCTAGCTCTTTTCCTGGTTATCTCCACCAACCCTAAGTGGGTGACACCAAAAACTTTTGTTCGACAACGGTCGTTGGCGAATAGCTCCTCCATCCTTTCGGTGAGGGCTTTTCTATCCTCCTCGTGGTCCATATCGATAAAATCGACGACCACTATTCCGCCTATAGCCCTCAATCTGAGCTGCCAGGCAATTTCCTCAGCAGCCTCGAGATTGGTGCGAAAGACGGTGTTTCTGAGGTCGGAGCTGCCGACAAACTTGCCGGTGTTTACGTCGATGACGGTCAACGCCTCGGTCTGCTCTATGACCAGATATGCGCCAGATTTAAGCCAGACCTTCTGATCCAGTGCCGATTCTATCTCCTTATCCAGACCGTAGAGCTCAAAAAGGGGCGTGTTTCCGCGATGGACCGAGACAGGACAGTTTATGCCGCCGGAGTATCGATCAAGCCACTCCTCCACCCGGCAACACTCTTCTTCGTTATCAGTTATTATCTCAAAAACCCTCTCGGAGAACTCGTCCCTCAAAACCCTTCCAGTCAGCCCCAGATCCCTGTACAGGAGGCAGGGAGACACCTGTTTTCTGGAGTTTTTTTCTATCTCGTTCCATAGGTTGAGCAAAGAGGCTAAGTCCGACTCAAGCACGTCCAGATCCGCCCCCTCCGCAGCGGTCCTGACGATGACCCCAACGGATTCCCTCTTGGCCATCTCCCTCGCAATGGACCTAAGCCTGGACCTTTCCTCGTCCTTTTCTATTCTCTTGGATACGCCAACGTCCAGCGATTCTGGTACCAATACCAGATATCTTCCCGGAAGGGACAACCTGGTGGTGACCCTGGCCCCTTTGTTTTTTCTGGCCGTTTTGGTGACCTGCACGACGACATCTCCACCTGGTTTTAGATCGTGTCCTCTGGCGTCGTTCAGGTATAAAAAGGCATTTCTGCCGTCCCCTAAATTAACGAAGGAGGCGTTCATGCCTGGGAGGACGCTCTCCACCCTAGCTTTGTATATCTCGCCGCTTTTTTGCCTCTCCCACATTCGCTCGATGAAAAGCTCCCTGAGCCTCTCATCCTCCACGATAGCCACCCTCATCTCCTCTGGATCCAGGGTGTTAGCCAATATCCTTATGTCTTTGTCGTTTAAGGACAAAATATAACACCTACCCTTTACTTAGGGCCGGAGCTAAGGGAGACCAAAGGCTTGACCGATCTAGAAGCCTCGTCCCACAACCCAACGGAGAGCCTGGCCATCCTGACATCGGTCCATCCCCCTATCACACCTTTTTCGGATAGAGCCTTCACTATTTTCCCAGGCCCGTTCTGCGATGGGTCTCCCATAACGAGGTTTAGCAGACCTGAATCGACGCTCCAACGATAGACAGATCCTTCCAGAAGGTCCTCTGAATCCAGAGACATCGCTATAAGGTCCAGCTTCGCGGGATCCTGCGGCCGTAGGACGTATTCCGCCGCCTCACAGAGTTTGTTCAGAGCCTTCCCGTCTACCTCCTCAGCCTCGGATATGGCCAGACCGTCGGGCAGGAAGGAATTAAACCGAGAGAGGTA
>JAQUTB010000323.1 GCA_028709985.1 Dethiosulfovibrio sp. | reverse complement strand
CGTCGCCGTTAAACGCCATGAACCCCGGGAAGAGGTTGTTCCACTGGACCGATACCCTGCCCGGCCCCGAAGCTTTAGAGCTCTCGTCCAGAAGGAAACATACGAGGCTCGCCTTCACGCCCAAGAGGGAGACACGAACCGTGTCTCCCTCCAATACCTGCCTCTGTCCTTTTACCAGCATAGAGGGGCTCTATTCGTCTATACGTTGACGCCGTAGTTTCTGGCGAGAGGGGCCAGGCCACCGGTGTAGCCCTGGCCGACGGCCCTGAACTTCCACTCCGAGCCATGACGATACACCTCGCCGAAGATCATGGCCGTGTCGGTGCTGGCGTCCTCGGAGAGGTCGAACCGGGCGATCTCCACGTTGTTCTCCTTGTTGACTATGCGGATGAAGGCGTTTTTGACCATGCCGAAGTTCTGCTTTCTGGAGTCAGCCTCGTGGATGGTGACAGCGAAGGCGAGCTTCTGCACGTCAGCAGGGACCACGTCAAGCTTTACGATAAGGGCCTCGTCGTCACCGTCTCCGGCGCCGGTACGGTTGTCACCGGTGTGCTCAACCGAGCCACAGCTGGACTTGAGGTTGTTGTAAAAGATGAAGTCGCCGTCTCCACGGACCTTGTCGCCGTCTTTGAGCATAAAGCAGGACGCGTCAAGGTCGAAGTCGGCGCCGTCTGTGGCCCTTGCGTCCCATCCGAGCCCTACCATGATTTCCTTGAGGCCGGGGGCCTCCTTGGATAGGGATACGTTGCCGCCTTTGCTGAGTGATATAGCCATTTTCACACCAGTCCTTTCGTTTTTTGTATCGATAGTTATTTCTTAATCGGCAGGAGCGGATCTATCCACCGCCCGAAGACCTGGGGGTTTCTGGTCTGGACGAGGACGTTACCTGGGCCTCTGAAGCGACATACCAGTCCCTCACCGGACGTGAATGAGGATATCCAACCTGAAGAGGAGCCCTTCTCGACCTTGTAGTCCATGTGCTCCGGCCAAGCCACCAGGTGTTTGTTGTCTATTATTATCTCCTGCCCCTGTTCCAGGCTTATCATGTGTATCGCCCCGAAGGACTCCAAAAACAGCATTCCAATGCCGCTGGCCTTGAGGACGAAGAAGCCCTCTCCTCCAAACAGGCCCTTGGTGAGGTTTTGGCAGGTGGCGCTTATCTCCACTCCCTCGGTAGAGGCGAGGAAGCCGCCTTTTTGGACGAGGTACGGCGTGCCGTCCATCTCGAGGTCCGCAATGTCCCCAGGGCACTCGGGGGCAAAGCAGGCCCTGCCGTCTCCCCTGGAGGCTGTCACCATCTGGAAGAAGAAGGACTCACCGGATATCATCCTGCCCAGCGCGCCCAACATGCCGCCGCCTAGGTTGCCCTTTACGTCCATAGTAGTGTCCATGTAGACCATGGCGTCGGCCTGGGCCTTGACAGTCTGGCCCATCTTGAGGTCCACCAGAAGCATGGGAAAGGCCCCACCTCCGTGGAGGATCTCGTAGGAAAGCCCCGAATGATGCTCCATATTACCACCGCTCCTCTCCGTACGTTTTGCTCGTCTAATCCTACCGTACTTGAAGAGTATGACACAATTGCTCCGCACAAGGCAAGGGCTATATTATCCATTTACCAGCAGGTTAGATCCAAACCGTCAGGTCCATCATCTGTTATACTTATCCGAGATGCTTTAAAGGACTCTGGTCCCTATGGACTAGTTCTCTGTACCCTTATACCGTTTGCCCGAGAATCACCCAAGCAGAGGAAGGATGATACAAAATGGATAACATCGCCGATGTCGTGAGCTCACGGATAGAGGCTATTTTCGTCGAAAAGGGCTATAGGCCCTGCACCACCCCGGATGGAAAGATATTGGTCCTGGACGATAACTTCACCACCCACTATAAGCTGGATATTTCGTTCAACAACAGCGATTTCAGCTGCATCGTGCTTCGCAGGAAAAGCGGCTCTTTAGGGGACCTGAAAAACTTCAACGTTCCCTGGACGAGCGGCAAGGAGATAGGGGAATTTCTGTCGTACCTCGAGTCGATGGACTGAGAGGTCAAGATGAGAAAAGCTCTATACTGCCTAGTCCAGGTTATCTCTTTAGCCATGATGGTGGCGACCCAGGCCTCAGGGGACATGAGAGAAGCGGTGACGGCCTACAACGAGAACAGGTTCGAGGAGGCGGCGGCACTGCTGCTGCCGGAGGCTAAAAAAGGGGTCGCCCTGGCCCAGAGCACCCTGGGATACCTTTACGATCAGGGGAAGGGGGTTTCCCAGGACAAGGGGGAGGCCCTGAAGTGGTACAGCGCCGCGGCGAAGCAGGGACACGCCGGGGCCCAGTACAACCTGGGGCTTATGTACAGGGACGGAGAGGGTATCGGTGTGGACAGGCCCCAGGCGATCCACTGGATAACCAAGGCGGCCAAGCAGGACCACGAGACGGCTCAGCTCACGCTGGGATTGCTTTTGCTGAGGGACTCGAGGGACGACCCCAAAAAGGCGCCCCAGGCAGCTCAGTGGCTTCAAAAGGCAGCGGAGAAGGACAATCCCTCCGCCTGCTATAACCTGGGCAGGATGTACCTCCTAGGCGAGGGAGTCGACCAAGACAGAGAGAGAGCCAAAGAGTTGCTACAGAAGGCGGCGGAGAGTGGTCACGTATACGCCCAGCTCGATATGGGGCTGCTCCTGGAGGAGGACGCCGCCTCCTCCGCCAAGGAGGCCGAGCACTGGCTGAACCTGGCGTCTAACGGGGGTTACGACGACGCCCAGCTCTCCTACGGCATGTTCCTGATAAGGCACGAGAGGGAGGAAGATCGGAAGAGCGTCG
>JAQUTB010000322.1 GCA_028709985.1 Dethiosulfovibrio sp. | reverse complement strand
AAAAACTGTCCCTTTTTGACGTTTAAGACCCTTCCGGTCTTTGACGCGGCGATGAGCAAATCGGTCTGACGGCAGAGGAACGCCGGTATCTGAAGGACGTCGGCCACCTCCGCCACAGGCTGAGCCTGGTGGGTCTCGTGGATGTCGGTTATCACCGGCGCTCCAAGGGTGCTTTTTATCTCAGAGAGCCACTCAAGGCCCTTTTCGAGCCCCGGACCTCGGTAGCTGTGGATGGAGGTCCTGTTGGCTTTGTCGTAGGAGGCCTTGAATATGTAGGAGAACCCCAGTTCGTCACAGACCTGTTTTATGCCTTTCCCCGTCTCCATGGCCAGGTCCAAGCTCTCCAGGGAGCATGGACCAGCTATGATGGTCAGAGGTCCTTCACCGATAGATATGTTGTCCGTCTTTATAGCTTTCACGTTATTCACCTTTTTTCCCCTTCCTACAGGCCGATTTCATGAGACTGTAGACTTCGTCCCTGACGGTCCACCCCAGCTCGTCGCCACAGTAAGAAACGACCTTATCCAACGCACCAGAAGTTCCAAGACGAACCTTTCCAGCCTCGGCCATCGATCTAGCCAGGGCCTCATCTGCCAACACGGACAATGCCGCACGGGCCAGATCCTTCGCCGTCGGTGGAACCAGTAGCTCTGCCGACCCCAGGAGCTTCTGCTGTACCAGTGTCCCCTTCTCCAGTATGGATACCACAGGAACCCCCAGACCGGCGCAAACCTGGTTGGCGGTTCCCCCAAGGCCAATGAGAACCTGGGCCATCTCCGCTGGGTCCGCCACAGGACCGGTGTAGAGGTTGACCTCTACCGATCCGTCGATATTCCTCAGGACATCCCCGTCCTTTATCCATCCTGGACAGCCTCGGACCAGCCTTTTAAGGTCCAGTGTCGGGGCTACCACAGCGACAAAGCAGCAGTTCTCTTTCTTGGACATCTCTGAAGCCGAGTCCAGAATGAGCCTGACGTCAGAGTATGCCCTGTCCCTGCTGCCAGGGAGGATTAAGACCCGTTTACCGCTCGGCCATACGAACCCTCCCATCCTATTATCCCCGACCAGGTCCATTATTGGATTGCCGTCGAACCGGGCGGGAACCCTGGATGATAAAAGCTCCGCAGCTGTCTCCCTGTCCCTGGTCCAGACCGACCTAGCTCGAGATCTGAGGAGAAGCCTCTCCGCCCTCCAGTGACCGTGAAGGTAGGTCGTCTTGGCCGTCGCTATAAGCACAGGGGACTGTCCCTGCCCCCACAGCGAGTGTAAAAACAGATAGACGTCCCCCACGCAGATAGGGGTCCTGATATGGCCTTTTAGGCGGTTCCACACCTGGTATTGCCTTTTTATGTGGCCTAGAAGGCCCGATTTTATGTCGGTCATCAGGTCGGAGAATCGGTATTTGACCACCCCTCCTGTGGGGGTTACCGACAACACGGGGCCGACCTCTACGCCCCTTTGGACATACTGTTCTCCCCTGCCGACAAGGGGAAAGCCGGTTATCCTCGAGGCAGGAAATCTCGACATCAGTTTTTGCGCCAGTAGCGAGGCCATGGCGTCCTCTCCGTACCCGTTGGAGGCAACAACGATATGGGGCCTGAGCATCCGTGTCATGCAGGTCCAGAACCGGTCCGATTCGTCGACCTCTGTCTCCAAAAAGGGAACCAGAAGGGGGAACGAGGGCCTCCATCGGCTTGGTAGGTTATAGATATCCTTTTCGGTACATACGACAGCCTCGGCGTTTGAGGATCGAAAGAGCTCCAACACAGACACAAGATCCTGATGACAGTATCTATGGTGGTCTTTAAACCGCCTCTCAGCCAACACCGAGACCTTCTGCTCCGCCAGGGAATCCATAAAGCTCTGAGGGCTTCCTATGGCAGAGAAGGCGACCACGTTTCTACCGGTCGGTTTTGGGACCTCTTTGAAGGACTTCCCGTCCCAGAGGCACCATTTCGTGATCCTCAGATATGACCTGAAGAGCCTGGATTTAGGTATGACCTTAAGCAAGTCATCCTCCAGTTTTGAGAGGGAATCCTGCGAGACCTGGTCCACCTTGGTTATCACCACCATATGGGCCCTTTTGAGGCTGTCTATGGGCTCTCTGAGTATGCCACCAGGGGCAAGTCTGCGGTTTCCGAATGGACAGGCAGCGTCGACCAATACTATGTCCACGTCTCGACCGAGTCTCCTGTGCTGGAAGGCGTCGTCCGCCACCACAACCTGAACGCCCTTTGCCTTAAGGGCTTTTATATCCCCCATCCTGTCCCTGGAGACCGCCACGAAGACCGAAGGAAGCCTGTTCGACAACAGCAAAGGTTCATCTCCAACCCTGTCCCTGCTGGCCCTGCCGGATATGAAGACCACCGGATCTTCCGTTGAACCCCCATAACCTCGGCTGACTATCCCACTCTCTATTCCCATCGCCAAAAGCCCCTTCGTGACCATCTCTACGAAGGGGGTCTTGTTGGTTCCGCCAAGGGTTATATTTCCCACGCTTATCACCGGCAGAGGAGGTTCCTGGCTCCTCCTGATACCTCGCTCGAAGGCCCAGTTTCTGACCCTGACTATAATCGATGCAAGCCACCCAAGCGGAGCGAGGCAGACCCAGAGGGACATGGGATCCTCCCCCTTGGCGTGGGCTAAATAGCTTTTTATCAGCTCGGTCACGGCCTGTCTCCCCTTTGAATGCTGTCAAGGAGGCTGTAAAGGCCGCCTTTATCCACCAACTGTCTATGGGTTCCCTCCTCCACCACCACGCCGTCTTTTAAGAAGGCTATCCTGTCCGCCCCCCTTATGGTAGAGAGTCTGTGGGCTATG
>JAQUTB010000321.1 GCA_028709985.1 Dethiosulfovibrio sp. | reverse complement strand
CCGCAGATAACGCTCACCAGGGCCGCCGCGAGGAGAGCTTTCTGCATAAAATCATACTGCAAAAGATCAATCATGAGTGTTTCACCAATACCCTGTGGGGCAGTCCGTGGCCTATAACTTCAACCGGGCAGGAGCAGCTTGCCCGGTTGAAGAGCTCCTCGGTAAGCTCCCCTTTGTCGTGATAGTAAATTCCGTTGTTCACGCAGGCCACTGCCGTGGCACTGGCCGGTATTATGGAATAGTCGTGGCTTACCACCACTACGGTCTTGCTGGCGGCGGCCTCCTTGAGACACCGAAAAACCGACTGCCTCGACTCTGGGTCCACGCTTGCGAAGGGCTCGTCAAGGAGCAGAAGCCTAGGTTCTCCCGCCAGGGCCCTCGCTATAAGGGCTCTCTGTCTCTGTCCCTGGGATAGGTCCCTCATAGGGCTTCTCCTGATGTCGACCAGGTCCATGGCCTCGATGGCCCGTTCGACGGACTTCCCGTTGGCTTTGGGATTGCCCATGGTCCCCATGGACACCACCCGCTCCACAGTAACGGGCATTGCAAGCCCCTGGCCGACGTCCTGAGGGACGTAGCCGATGTCCCTGGACCTGCCGGGGGATTCACCCAAAACCTTTATCTCACCATGAGACGGGGACAACAGCGCCAAAGACAGCTTGAGAAGTGTGGATTTGCCGCCGCCGTTTGGCCCTATGACCACCAGGAACTCCCCCTCGGGAACGGAAAATGAGGCTCGATCGAAGATCGAGCCTCTGTCGTATCCGAAGGATACCTGGTTAAACTCAAGGGCGTTCAAAAGGACGCCTTTCTCAGGGAATTCGCAGCCCTGAGCAGGTTATCCTGCCAGTCCTCCGCTAGAGGGTTCAGGGGTACCACCTGGCCCTCTATGGACTTGGCTATGGCCTCCGCGGCGGTAGTGGAGAACTGGGGTTGGACGAAAACCGTCTTTATGCCTAGGACCTTGGCCCTTTGCACCATCTTAGCGAGCTCCGCCGGTTTAGGCTCTTTGCCCTCTACCTCCACGGCGATCTGTTCCAGGCCGTAGTCGTGGGCGAAATATCCCCAGGAGGGATGAAAAACCATAAAGGCCTTGCCCCTGGAGCTTGAAAGTATCTCCGCCAGCTCCGAGTCCAGTGATGCCAGCTCCGCCACGAAGGCGGCGTAGTTCTTCATGTAGACCGCACGGTTTTTCGGGTCCAGCTCCGATAGGGCCGTGGCTATGGTCCTGGCCTGGATCATCACCGCCGACGGGGAAAGCCACACGTGGGGATCGTAACCTTGATCGTGTTGATGCCCCTGCCCGTCGTGGTCGTGGCCCTCTATGGGCCTGAGCTTGACGTTATCGTGGGTCGGGATCTCCTTCAGGTTGGGAAGGGCGGACAACATCCTGTCCTTCTGTGCCCTCCCGAAGGGAACCCCTATGGTGAACCACAAAGAGCATTTGGCAAGCTCCCCCATCTGGGAGGGCTTAGGCTCGTAGGTCGCCGGGCTGGCCCCCTCGGGAACCATCGTGACGATGCTGACGGCATCACCTGCGATCTTCTCCACAAAATATCTCTGAGGTACTACGCTGACCGCCACCTTGGTCTCCGCCCATGCTGAGGTTGCGAGGACCAGGGAACACAAGGCCAGTAAAGCTATCTTTTTCATCTCTGCCTCCTGTTGTTGAGAATTATTTTCAGGATGAATTATACGATGACACTAACTTTTTTTCAAGTCCCCGGAAAACCACACTCTTTCGAGGGCCAATCTCTCCCTCTCCACAACCTTGGCCACCAGCTGGTAGAGGTCGGGGGAGCAGTTTATGGGCATTGCCACGCCGTAGTTCTCCCTGTCCATCTGGGCCCCGACCATCACCAGGTCGGGGTTTTTAGCTCGCCTCTGGAGGAATACCGGTGTCTCAACCACCGCTCCATCCGCCCTGCCCGACTCAACCGCCTGAAAAATATCCTCCCAGCCGTCGAAGAGGGCTATAGAACTTCCTGGGAATGCCTTCCTGGCCAGGGTCTCCCCTGTCAGGCCGCCGTATACCCCTATGGACCTGCCCTTCATATCCCTAAGATGGCGGTATCCTTTGCCCGAGAGGGCCACGGCACACTGTCCGCTGGCGAAGGACACAGGGGAGAACAGAACCACCTCGCTTCTCTTTGCAGTTTTGGTCACCGCCGAGGCCATCATGTGAATACCCTCGCCCCACAGGCCTTTGTTTAGAATCCCCGACCGAGTTCCAGGCTCATCGCTACCTCCTGGCACGGGAACTATCTTAAGGGGAACCCCTATCTCCTTTGCGATAGCCTTGGAGAGGTCCACCTCAAAGCCCTTAGGGTCGCCGTGAAGGTCGAAATGGAAAAGACCGTAGTCCGAGTCCAGCATGGCCACCTTTAAGGCTCCCTCCTGGATTATTGACTCAACCGACGGATCTCCCGCCTCTCCGGAGATAGCCCCCTTTTCCAGCCCCAGTGCCACTGGGCCGAGCACCGACGACCTTCGCTCCAGACAGTCCATCACCAGGCCCTGTTCCCCAATAGCCGCAGCCAGAGAGTCCAGCCTTGCGGTCTCCTGGGATATAACCGTCGAGGTTTGCTGAAGGGAAGCCACGAAGCCCTCCATTCCGTCGGACTGGCCCTCCACAGCCTTGGTGGCCCTCTCCAGCCTCTCCTGGACCCCCGACAGGCCCTCTACCATGGCCTCGAGGTTATTCCTGCTCTCCTTCGCTTGCTCCATGGCGGTGGTCACCGACCGATCGGCGTCGGATATCCTCTCCTGGCCGTTTTTAGCCAGACCCCCTATGGACCGGGCCAACTGACCTATCTCTCTGG
>JAQUTB010000320.1 GCA_028709985.1 Dethiosulfovibrio sp. | reverse complement strand
AAAGAGCCGCCGACGCGGTGAAGGGAGCTGAGAGGGGCAGGATCCACACCTTCATAGCCACCAGCCCGATCCACATGGAGTATAAGCTCAAGATGGCCCCCGACGAGGTCGTCCGTCGCACCTCTCAGGCTGTGGCCTACGCCTCATCCCTGGTCGAAGACGTGGAGTTCTCCGCCGAGGATGCCAGCCGGTCGGAGGTTCAGTTCCTCATAGAGGTATTCTCCGCCGCCATCGCAGCAGGGGCCACCACCATAAACGTGCCGGACACGGTGGGCTACGCCACCCCCGGCGAGTTCGGCGACTTTCTGTCTCGGATAATGGAGGGAACGGAAAACTCCCATAAGGCGATCTGGTCCGTCCACGTCCACAACGACCTGGGACTTGCTGTGGCCAACTCCATCGAGGCGGTCCGCCGGGGAGCGAGACAGGTGGAATGCACCATAAACGGCATAGGGGAGAGGGCTGGCAACGCCTCACTGGAGGAGATAGTCATGGCCCTCAAGGTGAGAAAGGACGTCTTCTCCGTGGACACAGGCATAGACACCACCAGGCTCTACGACGCAAGCAGGCTGGTATCCCGGCTCACGGGGGTACAGGTTCCGCCCAACAAGGCCATAGTCGGTGACAACGCCTTCGCCCACGAGGCGGGAATACACCAGCACGGGGTCATGTGCAAAAGGGAGACCTACGAGATAATGCACCCCAAGGACGTAGGGGCCCCGGAGTCCAAGCTGGTCATGGGCAAGCACTCGGGACACCACGCCTTCGCCAAGGAGATAGAGGCAATGGGCTACGCCCTGTCGGAAGAGGAGTTCAAGAGGGCCTTCACCCTCTTCAAAGAGCTCTGCGACAAAAAGGAAATGGTCACCAAAAGCGACATGGAGGCCCTCATAGTGGACGAGATACTCTCGGTCTGCCCAGACCGTAAGTTCGTCGTCAAGGACTTCACCGTCCAGTCGGGCAGGGGAAAAGCCACCGCCACCGTCTCACTGACGGAGAACGGCCACGACGTGAGCGACGCCGCCACGGGCAACGGACCGGTTGACGCATCCTACGCCGCCACAAGGAGGATCATAGGGATAGAGCCGGAGCTCAGAGCCTACCGGATACTGTCCTCCACGGAGAAATCCGACGCCCTGGGAGAGGCCAGGGTGACGCTTAAATACTACGACATGGAGGTCCAAGGAAGGGGTTCCAGCACCGACGTCATAGAGGCCAGCATAAAAGCCTACATAAACGGAATCAACCGACTCTACCAGACCGCCGCCGCAAGAGGGGTGGAGATAGTCAGGCAGAGGAAGGCGGGGTAGGCCCGTCTTTTGAATAGCAGTATAAAGGGGCAGGAGCCGAGAGGTTCCTGCCCCTTTTCCGTCGAGCAGGACCTATTCTTACATGTTATAATTTCTATCCACAAGGAGGGACGTTATGGATACGAAAGACATCCTCTTGAAGGCCATATCGCTCAAAAAGAGCTTCCAGAACGTCCACGCCCTGGTGGACGGAACTATCTCTATCGAAAAAGGGGTCATAACCGCCCTGGTGGGCAGCAACGGGGCGGGAAAATCCACATTAATAAAGTGCATCACAGGGGACATAAGGCCCGACGGAGGCTCTATAGCCATAGGTGGGGAGACACTGACCGGCCTCACCACGAAGGAGGCCAGAGCTCGAGGCATAGCCACGGTCTACCAGGACCTGGCCCTGGTGGACGTTCTGGACGTGGCCTCCAACATATACCTGGGGATGGAGCCGACCAAGTGGGGGGTTATCCGCCGCAGGGAGATGGTCCAGGCCTCCAAGGAGCTCCTTGGCAGATTCTCCATAGACCTCCCGGTGACAGCCACCCTGTCCAGCCTGTCGGGAGGCCAGCGTCAGGCCGTGGCTCTGGCGAGGGCCATAGCCCAGGGAGGGGACATACTGGTCCTGGACGAGCCCACCGCCGCAATGGGGGTCGTGGAGAGGGAGAGGATCATGGGGATACTGAGAAAACTCCGGGATCAGGGACAGGCCATACTCTACATCAGCCACGACCTCGATCAGGTCCTGGACCTGACGGACCAGGTCGTGGTGAGCCGCTCCGGTCGAACCGTGGCCCATTTGGCCTCCTCGGAGCTGGACCCTCTATCTTTGGCCGGATGGATATCCGGGGCTATTGGACCATGATGTCACGGTCCAGGCGGCTTGCGGCGGTGATAGGGGCCTTCTGCCTCATCTTCTCCGCCGCCTCGCCCTACTTCTGGGACTGGGACAACCTGAGAAACGTCCTGGACCAGAGCACTGTGAACGTAGTGGTGGGGCTAGGCATGGCGATGGTAATCGCCTCCGGGGGCATCGACCTGTCCGTCGGATCTGCGTCGGCCCTTATAGGGGTGGCCATAGCCCCGATGCTCAAATCGGCGGTCCCGACCACGGTGGTCTGCATAGTGGCCCTGGCGCTGGGGATAGCGGTGGGACTTTGGAACTCAACCATAATCGTATACCTGAGGGTCAATCCCTTTATAGGGACCTTGACGTCGATGTCGATCATGTCCGGGCTGGCCCTGATAGCCACCCAGGGAACGACGGTCTACGGCTTTCCCCGAAACTTTGCCTTTATAGGTAGAGGGAGAGTCGGAGGCCTTCCGGTGTCGGTGATCCTCTGTTTAGCCCTATTTGGGGCCCTGTGGCTCGCCTTCCGGTTCACCAAGCTCGGCACCTACACCCTGGCCCTTGGTAGCAACCAGGAGGCTCTGAGACGGTGCGGCGTGGCGGTCAAAAGGTGGAGGACCGGCCTTTACTGCCTGTCCGGGACCTGTGCCGCTGTGGCGTGCATACTGGTGACCTCCAG
>JAQUTB010000015.1 GCA_028709985.1 Dethiosulfovibrio sp. | reverse complement strand
ATGGGGCGTCCAATATCCACAGCTCCGGATATCGATGAGGCCATGGCTCTCGTGACAGAATCCATAGAGGAGGGCTTAACCAGATGAATCAGGTTCAGCAGACCCTTGAGAAGATGATGATAGAATCAGGCGCTTATCTGAAGGGGCATTTCCTTCTAACCTCAGGCAAGCACAGCGGCCACTATATGCAGTGCGCCATGATGTTGCGCTATCCTGAGAACGCCGCCTACGCAGGGGGGAAGATAGCAGCCGCCCTGTCCGGCAGGAAGATCGATTTCGTGGTTTCGCCAGCCGTAGGGGGCCTGATCATAGGTCACGAGGTGGCCAGGGCCCTTGGAGTCCCCTTTCTTTTCTGCGAGAGGGAGGACGGTCAGATGAAGCTCCGTCGTTTTCCCGTGCCGGAGGGAGAACATTTCGTCGTGGTGGAGGACGTCATAACCACCGGCGGGTCCGCCGAGGAAGTGAGGGAACATCTGGAGGCCGCAGGCTGCATCTGGGAGGATACGTGCTGTATCGTGGATAGAAGCGGAGGTAACCACAGGCTTAAGAGGGATCCCCTCTCCCTTTGGAAAGTGTCATTCCCGGTTTACTCTCCCGAAGATTGTCCACTATGTGCCGACGGAAGCAAGCCCTATAAGCCTGGAAGCAGAAAGATTTAATATGGATCTGCTCAGGATCGTCAAGGCCTGGACTACGGTGTTTGCCGTCGCCCTGGCCCTGTGCGTTTTCCACGGAGCTTCGTCCGAGGCAGCATGGACCCTGGCGGTGACCAACCAATGGCTCGCTTCGCTTGCTGGGTTTATAGGGGGAGTAAACGTAGATATCGTCTGTCTCTCCGGTTGGAATTCCGAGGGAAAAACGGTAAGACTTCGGGCGAAAGACCTCGGTCCCATAGATAGGGTAATGGCTATGGATAGAGAAGAGGTCGACAGTTTTAAGGCCTATCTAAACGATAAAGTCAGTGTGAGGGTCTTATACAGGGATTTTCCCTCCTCTGAGGGTTTTGGGGAGGTATTTTCCGACCCTGGGACCCTTCCTTTCGTAGGACAGAGGGTCTTGGTGGCTATGGCAGATCTCGATCCCGATGGATATGAATACTACCAAAGAAGGCTGGCCGAATTTCAAAGCAGGCTGGACAGCACCGTATCGATGGGGAGAAGGTTGCTCTCTGGTGCAAGGATTTTGGACCTGTCGGGATCTCAAGGGGAGTTGTTTCGGGCCGCTGGTTGCTCGGTGTTCGATGGGGACGATAAGGTACGGGCTTCGGTAGATCTAGCCATTTCCAGCGCTAAAGGATCGGAAAGGGAGAAAGTCCTGAAGGAGCTCCTGAACTCTACGATCGCCTACGACGTGGTCCTTTTAGACTATCAGTCGGGGCTCAAGCTTTCCCTGCCAAGCGGTAAATATCCTATAGTGGTCGTCCATCCCCTGGATGTCGGCTTAGACCCTATAACTGTAATATACGACCGTTATCTGGCGGTATGGAACGTGCTTAGAAACACAGCTGGCTAAGGTGTGATCCCTCAGCCAGCTGTGTTTTAGGATAATATCAATCGGCCTGATCCCTTCGAGAATTTCCCTACGACGGTGCTCTCCTCGAATCCAGAGGATCTGGAAAACTCAAGCAGCTCCTCCGCTTTATCGGGGGATACGGACAGAAGCAGACCGCCGCTGGTTTGAGGGTCGAACAGAAAGTCGTTTACGGGATCGTCTCCCTCCAGGCCGTCGATTTTGCTCTCGTAGAGAGACCTGTTTGAGTAAGCGCCGGCTGGGACGAGTCCCATGGAGGCAAGGTCCATTGTCCCTGTCATCAAAGGAAGGGATTTGAGTTTTAGCTCCAGATTAAGGTCGCTCTTGGACAGCATGTCGAGGGCGTGACCTGCTAGGCCGAACCCTGTGACGTCGGTGCAGCTGTGGACCGACTTTCTCATCTCGTAGGGCATCTTGAGGGGAAGGTCGTTCAAAGTCCTCATCCATCGGACTCCCTCAGATATCCATTGGGCGTTCTCCACCATGTCCGCCTTTATCCCGGTGGTCAGGATGCCAGCTCCAAGGGGTTTTGTGAGTATGAGTAGGTCTCCCGGTTGGGCTCCTGTGACCTTCCACAGGCAGTCTATCTCCACCTCTCCAAAGACACAGAGACCGTACTTTGGCTCCTGGTCCTCTACGCTGTGTCCTCCGACGAGAAAGGCCCCCGATTCTCTGACCTTTCTGTAGCCTCCGTCCATCAGCTCCTTGAGGCTCTGGATGGGAAGACAGTTTATCGGGAACGCGACTATGTTGAGGGCCACAAAGGGCCTTCCTCCCATGGCGAAAACGTCGCTTATGGCGTTTGCCGCGGCTATCTCTCCCCACTGACCGGGATCGTCCACCACGGGTGTTATGAAATCAAGGGTCAATATGCCAACCCTTCTTTCGTCTATCTTCCAAAGAGCTGCATCTTCGCCGCAGTCCCAGGAGGTTATCAGCCTATCATCCGATGGCACCTCAAAGGACCTTAATACCTCTTCTAGATCCGCCGGACCTATCTTAGCGGCTCAGCCACTGGTCCTGGACATCTCCGTTAGACGGGGCATAGAGCCACCTCCTTCTTTTTGTAGGTAAAGGTTATTCCACCGGATTATACATCAAAAAAGCAGCCGGTGCGTCGACCTGGACCGCTGTAGAGTCGTTAGTGTTATAATGTTTCCCCATAACGTATTGTCCTAGAGAAATGGAGGATTTAAATATGAATACCGTATCTACATCCGTAGCATTGGAGGAACTTCAGGCTCTACTGTCCGACTTGCAGGAAAGTCTTTGACCTGGTCACACTGCGACGGGAGATATCGAGGTTGCACGAGATAATGGCTTTGCCGGATTTTTGGGGAAGGCAGGACGCTCAAAAAGTATCCTCAGAGCTTGCGGTGATGGAGGACAAACTATCGGGCTGGGAGTCGCTGGAGTCCGAGTTCGGTGAGCTTGAGGTCCTAGCAGAGATACTGAGCGACGAGAGGGACGAGGATCTTGAGAGGGAGTTCTTCGCAAGGTGCAAGGACATAGAGGATGCTGTAGACCGCAGGAGCATGGAGCTGTTGTTGGACGGTCAGTACGACAGAAGCAACGCTATAGTGACGGTCCATGCCGGTTCCGGTGGGCTCGATTCCCAGGACTGGGCGGAGATTCTCTATAGAATGTATCTTAGGTGGTGTGAGAAAGAGGGCTATAAGACCAAGGTCCTCGATTACCAAAGGGACGAAGAGGGCGGCATAAAGACCGTGACCTTTACCGTGGATGGGCCTTTCGCCTACGGTTATCTTCAATCGGAGGTGGGGGTTCATCGTCTTGTAAGGATATCCCCTTTCGACACGGCTAAGAGGAGGCACACGAGCTTCGCCTCCGTCGATGTCGTTCCCGATCTGCCCGAGGACGCCGAGATAGAGATAAGGACGGAAGATCTCAGGATCGATACTTTTAGGTCCAGCGGCGCAGGAGGTCAGCACGTAAACATGACCGACTCAGCGGTCAGGATAACCCATCTCCCGACCGGCATAGTCGTATCCTGTCAAAACGAGAGATCTCAGCACATGAACAAAGCCGTGGCGATCCACGTGCTTAAGGGCAAGCTCTACGAGTTATCGGTAATAGCGAGGCAGGATGAGCTGAACAGCCTTCACGACAAGAAGGAAATTAGCTGGGGGAGTCAGATAAGGTCCTATGTTCTCCATCCCTATACCCTGGTGAAGGACCATAGGACAGGGGTTGAGACAGGCAACTCGTCCTCGGTACTGGACGGAGACCTTGAACGATTTCTCCTGGCCTATCTGAGGTGGAAAAAGAGATGATGCGGTTTTTAAGGTCGGTGTTGTCGATCTTAACTGTGGCGTCCCTGTCCCTTGGGACGGCACTCGACGGGGAGCTCTGTGCCTCTGATTTCCCCTTCTCCTCCCCTGTGATGGACCTATCTAAAATTAAACCGGGCCAGAAGGGGAAGGCCTATACTGTGGTGTCCGGCAGTTCTGTGGTCTCCTTTCCTGTGACGGTGATAAGCGTCATCCCCCAAGACGGAGATCCCTCCCATCTTATAGCCATAAGGGCGGATGGGCCTGTGATAGAGGCTACAGGGGGTATCGCCGCAGGGATGAGCGGCAGCCCAGTCTACATAGGGGATCGTCTGATAGGGGCCATAGGATATGGATGGAACTTCAGCGATCACCGATTAGGCCTGGTTACCCCAATAGAGGATATGGCTAAGGTGTTTCAGTGGAGGGAGGAGATCCCTCCTTTCGTCAGGGAGGTCCCGTTGAATTCGACCTATGCCGAGTCCAGCGACGTATCCTACCCAAAGATGGCCCTCTGTCTTTCCGGGGTGGGACTTAGGGCTCAGGAGAGGCTGTCGGATGCCTTTGATTCTCCTGTGGTCTTATCCGGCGGAGGCGACGGTGGTCCGGCCCTGGACACGAAGGCATCCCTCTCTCCAGGGGATGCTATTGGGGTCTTGCTCGCTTGGGGTGATGTCACGGTAGGGGCGACTGGAACCTTGTCTGCCGTATCCAAGGACGGGAAGTTTCTGGCCTTCGCCCATCCCTTCATGCAGAGGGGATCGGTAGCCTACCCTCTTTCCAGGGCATTTATCCATCACGTGGTTCCAAGCGTAGAGGCCCCTTTTAAGATAGGGTCCTTTGGGGATATCGTCGGTACCGTGACCCAGGACAGAGCCCAGGCCATAGGAGGAGTGATAGGAACTTTTCCTCCGTCGGTCGGTCTGTCCTTTAAAATCTACGATAAGGACGAAAAGAAACGTCAGGTTAAGAATTTCCGTATAGTGCCGGATCCCTTTTTGGTCTCCCAGATAACGCCTCCGGTTTTCCTCGGTCTTATGGATAGGACATGGGGCAGAAGGGGAAGTGGTACCGCTAAGATGACCGTTTCTTTTGAAGGAGGCGGCCTCCATAAGGGGTGGAGCTACACGGATTTTTTCTTCTCACCGAACGACCTTTCGGATCGAATGGCCCAGGAGGTGTCTGGCCTGGTCTCGTCCATCGTCCTCAATCCCTATAGGGAACTGCTCCCTTTGGGGGTTAACTTTACAGTGGAGGTCTCCTCTTCGCCTAGGATCCTCTATCTTGACCGAGTTTCTCTCGATAAGGAGGTCTACGGTCCGGGAGATACCGTAGAGGTGTCGGTACACATGAGGCCGTTCCGGGGTAAGACCCAGGTCAGAAACTTCTCCCTCTCCATTCCTGAAGGGGTCCTCGGCCCCTGTCACGTCACTGTGAGAGGAGGAGGCCTGGGCGAACCCGATGGAGGGCAGGGGGAGATGGATCGGTCTATCTCCAGCCTTGAGGATCTACTGAAGGAACTTTCCGATAGGGAAAAGGCCAACGAGGTCGTCATAGAGCTGTCCTATCAGCAGGCTATCTCCGACGACGCAGATGTGGGCCAGCTTCCACCTTTAGGGGAGTTTCCTGGAGAGGTGCGTCGTAGGAAGATCAAAGAGGGATCAATGAGGGTATACCGGTCGGATTTTTACGTGGAGGGCTCTTTGGACAGGAGCCTTATGGTCCTACCGAGTGGGGCGGATGGCTAACCAAAAGAGGGACGGATGGCCAAAACCATCCGCCCCTCTTTTTTAATTATGGCTCGATAGATCCTCCCAGATAGCCATGTAGGCGTGGTACAGGGAAGTCACGTCCGCTACGCTGATAAGCTCCATTGGAGAGTGCATGGAGAGAAGAGGCGGTCCCATGTCAACCGTGTCCATTCCGGTCCTGGCCAGATATTTTGCTATCGTGCCACCACCTGCTTTATCCACCCTTCCGAAGCTGCCGGTCTGCCACGGCACCGACTTTTTCTCCAGCGAGGCTATTATGGAGGCCACGAACTCCCCCCTGGCCTCGTTGCCGTCGTATTTGCCCCCCCTGCCGGAGAACTTTACCACGGCTACTCCGTTGCCCATCTGAGGTTGCTGATCTCTGACGTAATTTTTGCTGTATAGGGGGTTCAAACCGGAGGTGACGTCGGCGCTGACCGCTGCGCTGTTGCTGTAGAGCCTTCTGAGGGAGAGAACGTCCGTACCCAGGCTGGAAGCCCTGAGAAGCTCCAGCATGAAGAGGTCCATAAACGCGCCCTGGGCCCCTCCTATGCTCTCGCTACCTATTTCCTCTCGGTCGACCGCCATGAATACCGCTGTTTTTTCCGGTATCTCCATGTCGTAGAAGGCCTTGTAGGACATAGCAGCGCATACTCGGTCGTCCAGGCCGTAAGCGGCTATCATAGATCCGTCCAGGCCAGCCAACCTAGCCGGACCTGATGGGACGAGCGATAGATCCGCTGAGAGGAATCCTTTTTCGTCCAGTCCCCATTTTTCACGTAGGAGAGAGGAAATCGCTTCTTTTATCGGGAGGTCCTCTTCGCCCAGGGGCCTGTTCCCGACCAAAGCGTCCAGGTCCTCTCCCTCTATAGTCTCGGAGGCCTTCCTCTTCTCCATGTCCCTGTCCAGGTGAGGTTCCAGGTCAGGTATCATAAGGATCGGTTCATCCTCCCTCTCTCCCAATACTACGGATAGACAGGTTCCGTCTGACCTGTGGATCTCTCCGTGTAGGGCCAGGGGAACATTGGTCCATTGATATTTTTTCAAACCTCCGTAATAATGACAGTCGAGAAGGGCTAGTCCTCCCTCCTCGTACAGAGGACGTCCTTTCACGTCTATCCTCGGAGAGTCCAGGTGTGAGGCTATCACGGTAACGCCCGACTCTAGGCCGAGTCTACCTATCTTGGCAGCAAGGATAGCCCTGCCCTTCCAGTCCATGAATACTGTATCTCCTGGCTTAAGGTCGTCCGTTTCCTGTACCGGTTTGGCTCCTCTGGTGGAAAGATCCGACTTTAGCCATCTGACGCACTCTCTCTCGGTTTTGCAGGATGTAACCATGTCCATCAGAAAGTCTTTTGTGCTATCCATGTCAGATGGGCTGTACCTTCTCCAGCTACCGAACCTGTTATTTTTCTTTGGGGTATCAGTCATGGTATTCCTCCCAATCTAAATGTGGTTTTTTTACCGGAAACGAGGGTATTATATGCGAGTTGGCTCGATGACGCATCAAAAAGGACTTTTTATATCTTTTGAGGGCGTGGATGGTTCAGGAAAATCGACCCAGGCCAGGATGTTGTACGATCATCTTCGATCGATAGGTTATCCTGTGACCCTCACAAGAGAGCCAGGAGACTGGTCCGAGGGGCGAAAGCTCAGGGATATTCTCCTGAACGGCGACCTGAAACACGGTAAGACTGAGCTTTTTCTCTTCCTAGCTGATCGGTGTGAGAACCTATCTCAGGTGATAATCCCCTCCCTTTCGAGGGGAGAGGTTGTGTTGTGCGATCGTTACACCGACTCGACCCTGGCCTACCAGTGTTTTGGCAGAGGTTTTAACCTTGAGGAGGTTGAAAGTCTCTTTTGCTGGAGCGGTTTCCCCGTGCCGGATATTACACTGCTCTTGTCCATCTCTCAGGAGGAGTCCCTCTCCAGGATGAAGGGCAGGGGGACCTCAGATAGATTGGAGTCCGATTTGAGCCTTATGTCCAAGGTATCTTTGGGCTTTCGGTCTCTTTCCGACCGCTATCCTGACAGAATTTGCATTCTCGACGGCGAGGGTAATCCAGATAAAGTATTCTCAAGGGTCCTTGAGGCTGTAGAGAGGATATTCTGGTGAAGATAAACAGGGCTTCCAGGGATAGGTCTGGAGGGGTTGGCCTCCCTATCAGGGAGGAAAAAAGGGAACACGGTCGAGTCCCGTCCAGCTCCTTCGATAGGACCGTCCATACCGTTGAGATAGAGGCCTTGCTCAAGGAGTTAGACGAGGTCGGGAGCAAGCTTTCCAGGGTTCCCTCTACGATCGTGCTGAGCAGATACAGGGAACTGGTAAAACAGCTGCTGGATCAGGCCCTGAAGGGCTTTTTGCTCAGGCGAGACCTTCGCTGGAGAAGGACGGAGAGAAGGGCTTTTGTCGTGGTGGAACAGACCGAGGAATGGCTTCAGGAGCTCGAGGACGTGCTTCTCAGGGAAAACGAAAGGACTAAAGCTCTAAGGTTGATGGAGGATATAAAGGGATGTCTGATTTCCCTGCTTTTTTAAGGTCCAGCTCTGCGTGGACAGATCTGGAGGAAAGGCTCAAGGGGGATATGCCGCCGTCCGCCCTGGCCCTGTGTCTTCCCGTGGCTTTCCACAGGGAAGTTCTGCTGGAGGTCGCCGGTTTTCTTCTGTGTAACGATGGAAGCAGGTGTGGTATTTGTCCCTCCTGTCTTGGATGGAAAGACGATAGTCATCCAGATATGATAATGGCCTCCCAGGAGGGGCCTCCGTCGGTGGATCAGTGCAGGGAGATGTCGACGGAGCTCCTTCTTAAGCCGGTGTTATCCGCTGGAAGATTGGGTGTCGTGCCCTTCGCCGACGGGCTTAACCTCAACGCCGCTAATAGCCTGTTGAAAATAACGGAGGAGCCGCCGGAGGGCTGTCGGTTGATATTCCTGATGGAGGAAGACCGACTAATACCGACCCTGAGAAGCAGGGTGTTGACCGTCGTTTTCCCCGAGAAAGAGGTGTTCTCCTCCGTCCATATCCCCAGCGGCAGGGCAGAATGGACGGACTGGCTCGGAAGAGTCGCATCGTTGGACAGGGAAGGGTTCGTCCGCGAGGTTCAGGGCCTTGTGACCGCCTTGACCGACAGAGGACTCTACAGTAAGGCCTCCGGGCTATCCCAGTTGATATTTTTAGCGAATCAGACCCATCTCTCCGTCTCTATGATGGGAGACATGGTTTTTTTGATTATAGAGGAGGAGTACCCCTTTGAAAGTGTTTTTGACCGTGTTTGGTAAACCTCGATATCTGGGGTTGGTGTCGGAGTCCGAAACACCTGTGTTGGTTCCCGGTGAGCCCGTGGTGGTTCAGACATCCAGAGGAGAGGAAATCGCCAAGGTAGCAGGGGAAATTTCCGGAGAGCAGGCCGATTTTTACGTCAGGAGCAACGAAGAAGGGGCGAAGGACGGGGTCCAAAACGGCGAGCCCGGTTTGCAGACAGTGGTTTTCGTCAGACAGGCCACTGAGGAGGATATCGTCCTGGACGAGGAGAACAGAGTACTGGAGGAGGACGTTCTCCTCGGGGCTAGGAGACTGTTAGGTGAGCACGGCCTAGCCATGAAGATCGTGGACGTGGAATATCTTCTGGACAGAAAAAAGCTCTTTTTCTACTTTACCTCGGAGCAGAGGGTCGATTTCAGGGCTTACGTAAGGGATTTGGCGAGGGAGTTCAGGACCAGAATAGAGCTGCGTCAGATAGGCGTGAGGGACGAGGCCAAGGTGGTTAAGGGCATAGCCCCATGTGGTCGCCCATGTTGCTGTAGCTATTGGCTCCATGCCTTCATGCCAATTGGCATAAAAATGGTGAAGGAGCAGAACCTAGCCCTCAATCCAAGCAAGATATCGGGGCTCTGTGGTCGTCTGATGTGCTGTATGAGCTACGAGCACAACGTCTACAGGGAGCTTTGGAAGGACCTTCCCAATCCGGGCAGCAAGGTCAAAGGTCCTAAGGGCAACTTTCTGATGTTAGGTGTGGACGTGAAGGAGGGCAGCGTCCTGATGAGAGCTCCAGATGGGGCACATTTCTCCGTTGAGGTGGCTCTTTTCGATCAGTTCAGGGAAAAGGTAGCCGCAGGAGAGGATTGGGCAGTGCCATCCATCCCACGGTCCAACGGGCAGAAGCCGGTTCCGCCCATCCATGAGAGGGAACGACCTCAGGATAAGGCTTCTCCCAGACATCCAGCCAGGAAGGTCCAGTTCAAAGATCAACCTGTAGCGGAACAGCCCCAAAAAGAGGCCGAGAGGGATGACCTGCCTTTGGAGGACGGTGTTCCTAAGAAAAACTCCCGAAGGAGGAGAAAGAAGAAAAAGCCAATAAACCTGGATCAATCGCAGTTGAACCAGGTTGACGAAAAGAAGGATACCTTAGACCAGGGGGCCTCGGTCCCCGTGAAGAAGAAGAGGAGAAGAAGGAGCAACAGAAAAAAGGACGTCGTTAGCGGTGGGGAGGGAGAAAAATAATGGCTTTTTTAAAAAATTTAAAGACGAAACTCTCCTCTGTCAGGGAAAAATGGAGCGATGGCGTTGTCTCATTGTTTTCGGGCAGACTTGATGAGGACTTTTGGGTCGACCTTGAGGAGAAGCTGATATCAGGCGACGTAGGGGTAGACCTCTCTGAGTCCTTGGTGGCCGAGCTCAAGACCATATCCAAGAGGGATTCTGTCAGGGACCCTGAGGCCCTTCTGTCCAGCTTCAGGGATATCCTCGTCAACAGGCTGAGCAAAATACCCTCTATGGGAGCCCCGGTCGACCTCTCCGGTGGCCTTAAGGTGGTCGTCATGGTAGGGGTGAACGGAAGCGGCAAGACAACCACCGCCGGCAAGCTGGCTAAAAGCTTTCAGTCCCAAGGAAAGAAGGTCGTTATGGCGGCTGCCGATACCTACAGGGCTGCCGCTGTGGAACAGCTACAGGCCTGGGGACAGAGGACTGGGGTCAGAGTCATAGCCCAGCAGAAGGGAAGCGACGCTGGAGCTGTCACCTTTGACTCGATAAACGCGGCGAAGGCATCTAAAGCCGACGTGGTAATAGTGGATACCGCCGGTAGGCTCCAGTCCAAACACAACCTTATGGAGGAGCTAGGAAAGATATACAGGGTCATCTCCAGGGAGGTCGACAGGGACAACATAGAGTCCTTTTTGGTCCTCGACGCAGTGACGGGGCAGAACGCCCTTAGACAGGCCCAGGTTTTCGACGAATCCGCCCCGCTCACGGGGATAATCCTAACGAAATACGACAACACCGCTAAGGGCGGAATAGTCCTGGCTATAGCTGATCAACTTGGGTTGCCCATAAGGTACATCGGCATAGGGGAGGGCCTCGACGATTTAGGACCTTTCGTAGTGGAGTCGTTCGTGGACGCCATATTGGGAGGGCCCTCCAGGGAAGAGGCCTCTGAAGTAAATGCCTAAAGCGAAGGATGCTCTCTCAATGGAGGTCGACGGGCTTCTGAGAAAGCTCTACGAGGTGGGGGCCGACTGGTTGGTGGTGGAGTCGAGGGGGGATAGATGGTTTTTACACAAGGACAGGCTGATATCCTTCATAGGCATGGGGCTCGGCGAAACATCTATAGCCTCGGTACTGAGGGATAAGGTTCCCTCGTTGAGGGCAGATGCTCCCGATGTGCCTATCGGAAAGTCCGTTTTTTTGGACGAAAATGGCCTGTCTATGTTCGAGCCAGAGAAGGTAGAATCCCGTCCTTCCTGGTGGGAGGTCCCCATACCATTGGTCTTCATGGGTGGGGATGGGCTGGACCTGAACCCTAAGGCCAGGGATGTCTTTGGAATGCTTGAAATTCCTAAAAAAGACGTCTCAGCCGCGATTCAGAACGGAGAACACCTGGTTTCACTGATGGGCAAGAGGATATACCTGTCCAGACTCGAGGGCTTTTTTTTCGTGGCGGAGGACGTCAGTGGGGATTTTTCCCTGGCGGAGGACGTAGGTTGGTGGGCCTCGGTGGGCAGGGCCCTATGGGATAGGCTTATCGACAAGGGTTTTAAGGTTTCCAAAAGGGAACGCATGGACCAGATCGACGGTGGTTCGGAGATGGTTACGTGTCGGTGGGACAAAGAGGTACTGGGCTATCTGGAGATAGTAGAGCCAGGCAGGACCCCGCGTAAACGTACAGGAAGGAAAGATAACGATGATAAAAAGGTATGAGACTCAGGAGATGAGGGATATCTGGTCCCTGGAGAACCAGTATAGGTCTTGGATGAAGGTCGAGGTCGCGGTATGTGAGGCGTGGAAGGATCTCGGCGTCATCCCGGAGAAGGCCTACCAGGACATCAAATCCAAGGGCGACTTTGACGTGGAGAACATAGAGAGGATCGAGGCGGAGGTTCACCACGACGTCATAGCCTTCGTCACCGATATGGCGTCTCACGTGGGAGAAAACGGCCGGTATATACACCTAGGCCTGACCAGCAGCGACGTTCTCGACACCGCCAACGCCCTGAGATTGAGCGAAAGCCTGGGCGTTCTCATGGGGCAGCTGGACTCGCTTTGTTCAGTGGTGGAGGATGTGGCAAAGAAGCATCGCAAGACCCCCTGTGTAGGGAGGTCTCACGGAATACACGCAGAGCCCACGACCTTCGGCCTGAAGGTCCTCAACTGGTACTCTCAGCTTCTGAGGGACAGAAAAAGGCTGGAGGAGGCCGATAAAGGCATCCGTTTTGGCAAGTTGTCCGGCGCCGTGGGGACCCTGGCCCATACCTCCCCTGAGTTCGAGGAAAAAGTCTGTGCCTCTCTTGGGCTGAAGGTCGATCCTGTCTCCACCCAGGTTATCCAGAGGGACCGCCATGCCCAGGTGTCCTACGCCCTCGCCTCCCTCGCCTGTGCCCTGGAGCGCATCTCCACCGAGATCCGTCACCTTCAAAGGACCGAGGTCCTGGAGGTGCTGGAACCCTTCGGAAGCAAGCAAAAAGGCTCCTCTGCCATGCCTCACAAGAAGAACCCCATCCTCTGTGAGAGGATATCCGGTATGGCAAGGTTGGTTCGGTCCTATCACATGGCAGCGATGGAGAACGTTTCCCTGTGGCACGAGAGAGACATAAGCCACTCCTCCGTCGAGCGCATAGCCTGGCCTGACTCTTTCCATCTGATTCACTATATGTGTCGTCTTATGGAAAAAGTGGTGAGCGGAATGACCGTAAACGTCGATAGAATGCAGCGTAACCTGGACCTGACCGGTGGATTGGTGTTTAGCCAGAGGGTGCTTCTCGAGCTGGTAGAGCGTTTTGGAATGGCCAGAGAGGATGCCTACGCAGTCGTCCAGTCCAACGCCATGAGGTGTTGGGACGGAGAGGGTGATTTTATAGAACTGCTCTGGAGCGATCCCAAGGTCAAAGGGGTGCTCAGCAGGGAGGAACTGGAGGGCCC
>JAQUTB010000319.1 GCA_028709985.1 Dethiosulfovibrio sp. | reverse complement strand
AGACCGAGACCTCGTTTATGACCACAGGAGGGACGTGATCGTTTTCGCTGATATTTCCAGGATAGAAGCTGTTGCAGCCCTTGTTGCCCCCGAAGTACATCTTGCCGAACCGGTCTATCAGAGCTGCACCTCGGTTGAACTCCTTCCCCTGTAGTCCGTCTCCCAGTGAGTAGTTTCTGAGCTCGCCGGTCTTGGGATCCAGCCTGGAGAGGCCGTTGTCGGTGCTGAGCCAGAGTTGACCGTACCTGTCCCTCAGTATCCCCTTTATGACGTCCCCTGGGAGGCCGTTCTCGGACGTATAGGCCCTGGATTCTCCTTTTCCTATCCATTGAAGGCCCAGGTCCGTCCCTATCCATAGGTCGTCTCCCCAGGAGTATAGACTGTGTATTCTGTTGCTAAGCGGACCTTCGTCGGCGTTGGCGATCATCTTTATGCAGGAGTCTCGAGCCTGAGAGACGGCGAAAAGCCCGTCTCCGTCGGTCCCAACCCAGATAACGCCGGAGGAATCCTCCGTCATGGCGGTTATATCGGACCTGTACAGTCCTTCGCTACCTGAAAATGGTATCGCGATGCCATTCTCCAGAAAAAAAAGGCCCTTGGACGTCCCTATCCAAACCCTATCCTCTAAGTCCAGAAACAGGACCTTCACCGAAGGTGGGGGATACAGCGACGGGAAAGGGACCGACTCAAACCGGTCGTCCGACATCACGTCCATCCCCCTGTCCGTCCCCACCAGAAGGGATCCGTCTGGGTGTCTCAATATGGAGAGGACCCTGTCGCTGGCGAGGCTGTAGGGATCGATAGGGTCGTTCATCCAATAAGAGATTGTCTCCCTTCTACCGTCTATCTCCCTTAATCCCCCACCATAGGTCCCGGCCCAAAGGGGGCCATCGTTGTCCTTCCAGAGGGCTCTGACGTCCTCTCCGACAAGTCCCCTTATGTTGTAGGACCTGCTGTCGTACCTTTGGAAGGGTCTTTTCAGGTGGACCTTCTCTATCCCGTTTGAGAAGGTTCCAAACCATATTACCCCTGTGAGGTCGCCAAAGTGGATGGAGTTTCCCGTATCGCCCCATATGGACAATATGACGTTGTCCCTCAGGCCATGAGGGGTGGACCTGTCCTTTCGGTACACCGACGTGGTTCCGGCATCGGGGTTCAGCCTGACTATCCCCCCTCCGTCGGTCCCTATCCAAAGCTCCCCGAAGATATCCTCGTAGATGGAAGTCACCGACCTGCGCAGGACCCCAGGAGATGACAGAGGTGGGGCCGATACGAAGGAATTTCCCTCCCTGTCGAAGCGGTACAGTTTGCCCGCTCCTGTTCCGACCCAAAGACGTCCCCTGTGATCCTCTATTATCGAAGTGACCTCGCGGTCCTGCCTGGATCCGAAGGGTAGGGTGTGGAGACGAAACCCACCTTTGTCTCCACGATAAAGGCCCCTCTCAGTCCCGACCCAGACCTCCCCCGATCTCCCAGTGGTGACCGTGTTGACCGGCTCGTTCGGCCCTCCAAGGTCCCCTCCGTAGTGGGTTATGCTCCGGCTGGAGATGTCCATCATCTCCAGTCCCCCTCTGGTCCCGATCCAGAGAGAGCCGTCCTTGGCGCTTTTAAGGGCGGTTATCCTGTCGTCTATAAGCGAATTGCTCGACCCTGAGGAGCTAACGAACCTCTCGAAGGACTCGGTCTCGTGATCCAGCCTGTTCAGGCCTGACATGGTCCCGATCCACAGATCACCTCTGTGGTCCTCGACGATGGAGGTAACGAAATTATCCGATATCCCGTCGTCCCTTCCCCATCTCCTCCTGTAGGTTTTAAACTGATATCCGTCGTAGCGGTTGAGGCCGCCCTCGGTCCCGAACCACATATATCCCCTGCTGTCCATGAGAATAGCCCTCACAGTCGTCTGGGACAGCCCCTCCTGGAGGGAGAGGTTCTCGAAGATAACCTCATCCCGGCTGGACGCCTCCGGTATGTGAAGCAGGCTCAGCAAAACGATAGAGATGACGACGAAGGCGGCCTTTCTCATAGCAACGGACTGAAGAGCTTCGCCACGCTCTCAAAGGAACGAAGGTAGACCGGCCTTTTGTCCCAGCTCTCCAGCGTCAACTTTCTGGACTTTTTGAGATATCCTCTTTGAACCTCGGTGAGAGCGTAGGCTTCCTCCTTGCCGTAAAATACCAGGTTTATCTCGAAGTTGAGGGCGAAGGACCTTATGTCGAAGTTGCTGGATCCGAAGAAGGCCAGCTCTCCGTCGACGGTCATGGTCTTGGCGTGTAGCAGGCCGTCGTCGAACAGATAGATCTGTACCCCCATGTTCAGTAGCTCCCGATAGTAGGACTGGGCCGCGTGTCCCACCAGGAACTGGTCGCTCTTGGATGGGACTATAAGTTGAACCTGCACCCCTCTGAGCGCCGCCACCTCCAACGCCTGGAGCAGGCTTTCATCCGGTATGAGATAGGGGGTCGTTATGATGACCCTTTCCCTTGAATCGTGGAGGGCGCTGACTATAAGCCTCTGATAGTTCTCAGTTTTGTAGCTCGGTCCGCTAGGGACGGTCTGGACCGCTATGGGGCCGCAGTCCTCCGATGGGATCGTCAATCGGTCAAGGTCAGGCTTGTCCCCGGTCTCGACGTACCAGTCCTCTAAAAACACAGACTGAAGCTGTCTTACCACGGGACCCTCAAGCCTTATGGACATGTCCCTCCATACGAGATCCCTGTGTCCGTACCTAGGGTCTATCATGTTGTGAGATCCTGTATAGGCCACCGACCCGTCAACTATAGCGAGTTTCCTGTGGTTCCTGAGGTCGAACCTGGCGGCGTGACGCCT
>JAQUTB010000318.1 GCA_028709985.1 Dethiosulfovibrio sp. | reverse complement strand
TCCTGGCCTTTTTGCTCACCGCCGTTCTCCTCGCTGGTTATGGGGTTCTCGACATGGAATCGCCTACCGTCGGGAACGTCATGCCGGGGTATCCCTCTGAGATGGCTGGCATCCAGGTTGGCGATAGGATAAATTCGGTCAACGGTGAAAAGGTCTCCGATTGGGCCTCTATGGCTAACGCTATAAGGAACAGCGAAAGGGGAAAGCCCCTAGACCTGGTTATCATCAGAGACGGCGAGGAGATCGACCTGACCGTGGAGGTCGTGGTAGATCCCCAAACCGGCAATCCCATGCTCGGAATTCAGCCCGCTAGGTCCAAATATGGACCGATTAAGGCGATCTCGAGCTCGGTGAGCTACACGTTCCACATGTCCGTAGCGATGATAAGGGGTATCGGCGAATGGATCTTTGGAAAAACCCAAGTCGATGTCTCTGGACCGGTAGGAATAGCCACCATGGCGGGCGACGCCGCAAGACAGGGGCTCTGGTCCTTCGTGTCGTTTCTTGCGATAATAAGTTTGAACTTGGGTATAATAAACCTTTTCCCATTTCCTGCTCTGGACGGTGGGAGGATCATTTTCATCGTAGGCGAGATAATAACCGGCAAAAGGCTTCCCTCCTCGGTGGAGGGACACGTCCATTTTGTTGGGTTTGTCATTCTTATCGGGATGATACTCTTCATCACGTGGCAGGATGTCATGAAGCTAATTTATCGTTGATTAGAGGTGCTTTTTGTGAAAAATAGACTGTTAAAGATAGGCCCCATATCCCTCGGTGGGGGCTCTCCTGTCAGGGTTGAAAGCATGCTAAAAAAACCTCTCTCCTCGTACGACGAGGCATTAGAGCAGATGATGTCCCTGGCTAATTCCGGCTGCGAGATGGTCCGAGTGGCCTTCCCCTCTCTTTCGGACTGTGAAAACCTGGCTAGGTTGATAAAAGACAGTCCTGTTGCGATAATGGCTGATATCCACTTTGATCCTCTCCTTGCAGAGGCGGCTATAACTGCTGGGTGCAGATCCATCCGTATAAACCCGGGAAATATGGGATCTCCCGAAAAACTCGACAGGGTTATATCAATGTCAAAGGCTGAGGGAGTGGTTATACGGATTGGGGCAAACAGCGGTTCGGTCAGCCCAAGGCAGCTTAAGGACGCGGGAGGAAACAGGGCTGCGGGACTTGCCCTGGCGGTGGAGGAGCAGCTAAAGGCACTCCAGGATCGGGATTTTCAGGACGTTATACTCTCGGCTAAGTCCACCGACGTTATGGAGACAGTGGAGGCCAACAGGATTCTGTTCGATAGATATGGAGATACCTATCCTTTCCATATCGGTATCACCGAATCCGGGTCTGGCGCGGCAGGGATAGCCAAAAGCGCCTCCGGCATAGCGATACTACTCTCCTTGGGGATAGGGGATACCATAAGGGTCAGTCTCAGCGACAGACCGGAGGAAGAGGTCTACGTGGGGTATGAGATACTGAAGTCACTGGGACTTAGAAAAATGGGGCCAGAGATAATTTCCTGTCCTACCTGTGGACGAAAAAAATTGGACGTAGTAGCGGTTCTTCCCGAGATCAGACCGCTGCTATGGGGTCTTCCAGATGGTTTTAAGGTAGCGATAATGGGATGTGAGGTAAACGGACCGCAGGAGGCTCGCCACGCTGACGTGGGAGTCGCTGGTTCCCCTTCGGAGGCGGTTTTTTTCAAAAAGGGCGAGATCGTCGACAGAAGACCTCTATCTGAACTTGTAAAAGGTATGAGTTTACTTCTTGAGCCTTATCGTCTAAAATCATAGGTGAAGCTGATTCTGTAAGGTAGCTTCTAAATTGTCCCGCTGCTTTGTGGTATTATGCTTCGACGAGACCAGGCACAAAATATCGAAGGGAGTGTTCTTGTAATGGCAATCAACCTTAGAGGACGTAGTTTTCTTACTTTGAAGGATTTTACCAGCCGCGAAATAGCTTATCTTCTCGACCTTTCCATGGATCTAAAGAGGAAAAAAAGAGCCGGCATAAAAGGTGATCTTCTCGAGAACAAAAATATCGCCCTCATATTCGAAAAGGCATCAACCAGGACCAGATGCGCGTTCACCGTTGCCTGTATCGATGAAGGTGCTCACCCAGAGTTTCTCGGCAAAAACGATATCCATCTGGGTAAAAAAGAGGATGTACAGGACACTGCCAGGGTTTTGGGGAGGATGTTTGACGGGATCCAGTTCAGGGGATTCAGCCAGAAGTTGGTCGAGGACCTCGCTAAGCATAGCGGCGTTCCCGTGTGGAACGGTCTGACCGACGACTACCACCCAACCCAGATACTTGCCGATTTTCTCACCATACAGGAGGAGTTCGGCAAGCTAAGAGGCCTGAAGCTCGTCTACCTTGGAGACGGCAGAAACAACATGGCCAACTCCCTTATGATAGGCTCTGCCAAGATGGGAATGCACTGCACCATATGTGCTCCAGAGACCCTTTTCCCAGAGGATTCACTGATGAAGGAAGTCAGGGCCATCGCCTCCCAGACAGGCTCCCAGATAGTCCTTGAGAGCGATCCCAAGAAGGCTGTCCAGGGTGCTGACGCCATCTATACCGACGTCTGGGCCTCCATGGGCGAGGCGGACAAGGTGGAGGAGAGAAAGAGGCTTCTCATGCCCTAGCAGGTCAACGGAGAGCTTATGGGCGCGACGGGAAATCCTGAGACAATATTCCTGCGCTGTCTTCACGCAAACAAGGGACAGGAGGTCACGGAGGACGTGTTCGAGTCTCCTCGCTCCCTGGTCTTCGACGAGGCTGAGAACAGACTTCACACCATCAAGGCGGTTATGGTAGCGACGCTGGGCAAGTAATC
>JAQUTB010000317.1 GCA_028709985.1 Dethiosulfovibrio sp. | reverse complement strand
GTATCACCGATCTCATATCGTCCTCGAAGAACTGGGTGTCCCTTCCGTTGACCCGGACCACTCTCTCTACCTTGCCGAAATCGACCGACCTCAGGGCCTGGGTGACCAGCCTCCTGGCTCCGTCTTTCTCCGTCACAGCCACGGCGTCCTCCAGGTCCAAAAGCACCCCGTCCGCCCCGTAGATAGGGCAGTTCTGTATCATGGAGGGGCTGTTTCCAGGCACGTAGAGCAGGGACCGGCGGGGCCTCCTGAGCTGTTTTTCCATATCCTATGCCGCCGCCTTTCTCCTGCGGAACATGGCGTAGCCGAAGGAGAGGGCCGCCAAAACCAGCAGAGTCGCCGATATGGGCTTCTGGACGAAGATCGCCAGATCGCTGTTGGCTATGGTCATGGCGTTTCTGAAGTACTGTTCCGTGGAGCTGCCAAGTATGAGGGCCAGGACCAGCGGAGGAAGGGGGATGGACAGCTTGCTGAACATATACCCTCCCAGGGCGAAGGCCGCCACGAGTATGAAATCGAAGGGGCTGTAGTTCAGGAAATAGGCTCCCATAAAGGCCATTCCCAGTATCAGGGGAAGCATTATCCTCTGAGGTATCCTGAGCAGCTGTACCAGAGGTATAGCCAGCGGCAGGTTTATGATCAGTAACGCTATATTTCCCACCATCAGGGACGCTATGACTCCCCATGCTATCTCGGGGTTCTGGGCGAAAAGGATCGGTCCAGGTCTAACGCCGAGAAGCATCAGGGCCCCCAACATGACTGCGGTTGTCCCCGATCCAGGGATACCAAGTGTCAGAAGAGGGACCATCGCTCCGCAGGAGCAGGCGTTGTTGGAGGCCTCAGGGGCGGCCAATCCCTCGATGGCTCCCTTGCCGAACTTCTCCGGCGTCTTGCTCAGGGATTTTTCCATGGCGTAGGACATGAACGTGGCTATGGTCCCTCCCATGCCGGGAAGAACTCCGATGAAAAATCCAAGGGGGGAGTTTCTGAGCATGGGCATGAGGCACTTTTTGAAGTCCGCCCAGGATACCCACACTCTCCCTATGGACTTTGCGTCTATCTTGTGCTCAACGTTGATCGACTTGAGGTTCTTGAATACCTCGCAGACGGCGTAGAGGCCTATCATCACCACTAGGAAGTCTATCCCGTCCTGAAGGCTCTCGACTCCCATGACAAATCGGTTCACCCCTGTCTGGGGATCTATCCCTATGGTGGATATCATAAAGCCAATCGCTACCGCTATGAACCCTTTAAGGATGCTCCCCTCCGAGAGGGTCACCGTGGCGGTGAGGGCGAACATGAGCAGGGAGAACATCTCCACCGGTCCGAACTTGAAGGCATAGCTCGCTATTGGGCCGGTCAGGAACACCAGAAGTACCATCCCTATGGTCCCGCCTATGAAAGAGGCTATGGCTGATATCGCTAGGGCGGACCCTGCCTGGCCGTTCTTGGTCATTGGGTAGCCATCGAAGCAACTGACGATGGCCGAGGCGTCTCCAGGTGTGTTGATCATTATGGAGGCCCTTGACCCCCCGAACATGGCTCCGTAGTAGACGGCGCACATGGTTATAAGGGCGGTTGTGGGGTTCATCCCGTAGGTTATCGGTATTAGGATAGCCACCCCAGTCGCAGGGCCCAGCCCCGGCAACATCCCCATAATAGTGCCTAAAAATCCCCCAATAAAGACCCACATAATGTTAGTGGCTGTGAGGGCGGTATGAAAGCCCAGCGAAAGGTTTGCAAAAATCGCGTCCATTTATATCACCTCGTCAGTATCAGAAGGGCAGAAAGCTGAGGAGCCCTCTAGGAAGGCTCAGGTTGAGAGCCACAGAGAACACGCCGTAGCACACGAAGGAGAAAAGCCCCGCTATGGTAGCGTTCTGTACAGTATGTCCCTTGTTTATGATGCACCCGGCCAGGAACATGAATATAACCGTCCCTATAACGTAACCCAGATAGTCCAGGGTCTCCCCGTAGAATATGCCGAGGGCCATTATGGCGGCTATCTTTAGCCATATGGGTCTTTCCGAGATAAAGCCGAAGGAGAAGGCCTCTTTGTCCTTCTTTTTCAGCTCCAGGAACGTCAGGAGACCGCCGCATATCACGGCGGCTGTGCCTATTATGTAGGGAAAAAGCTGGGGGCCGATCTCATCCCCTGCCTGTACATCCGGTATTTGGCTGGTTCCGTAAAGGTAGGCCAGTCCAAGCACAAGGGATATCAGGCCGGAAATCATGTTTTTAGTCATCTATGTTGCACCTCCCGGTGTTTTTTTGTCGTTCAAGGGGTGGAAAAAAAGGGGAGGAGACAGGTCTCCTCCCCCTGCCCAGAGGGCGGCTAATCTATCAGGCCGACTTCCTTTAAGGTGCTCTGGAAGGCCTCGGTCTGCTCCGCTAAGGTAGCGGCGAACTCGACTGGGTTCTGGTAGAAGGGCTCCCACTCCAGCTTCTCAAGCTGTTCTTTCCAGGAGTCACTCTCCACCATCTTCTCGATCGTCCCCTGCCAGTAGGCTACCTGCTCCTCGCTCAGGCCCGGGGCGGCGATGATGCCTCTCCAGTGGGGGAATACCATATCCGCTCCCTGCTCCACCCAAGGAGCCACGTCGGGAAGGGATTCCAGCCTCTTGTTAGAACTGATTCCCAGCACCCTGAGGTTCCCCGCTTTATGCTGCTCCATGACCTCGGCAAGTCCTATGGTGATAGCCTTCACGTGTCCACCCATTAGGGCAGGGATCTGCTCCGCTGCGGTCTTGGGGTAAACCACGAACTTGATAAGCTTGGGATCCACGCCGTACTTCTGGGCCAGCATAAGGAAGGATATGTGGTCGTTGTTTCCGAGGCTGGGTCCAAC
>JAQUTB010000316.1 GCA_028709985.1 Dethiosulfovibrio sp. | reverse complement strand
GGGTTGTGGCGGTGGTGTCCTGTGCGGTGTTCGGATCCATATCTGGTAGCTGTGCCGCCACTCTGTCCTGCATCGGATCCATCATGTTTCCGAGGCTCAGGGAAAACGGCTACCCTATGGGACACAGCGCCGCCCTCATATCCTGCGCCGCTCCTCTAGGGCTTCTGATTCCCCCGAGCTCTCAGATGATACTCTACGCCTGGGTGGGACAACAGTCGGTGCTGGCCTGTTTTCTGGCTACAGTGGGACCAGGGCTGCTTTTGATGACCCTGCTTTCCATAATAAATCTGGTGCTTTTGAGGAACGATAAGAACATAAAACTATATCCTCCTATGACGGGAAAGGAAAAGGCCGAGATGCTCTGGAATCGCTCAGGCAAGGCTCTCCCGGCGCTGATAATGCCGATTATCGTATTAGGAGGCATCTACGGTGGGATCATGACTCCCACCGAAGCCGCCGCCGTGGCGGTTCTTTACTCAGTTCCGGTAGGATTTTTCATATACAAGGGGCTTAACAGGGAGAACTTCATCGAGGTGGTTATAGAGACAGCGACCACAACCGGAGTCGTCATGCTTATGATGTTCTGCATAATGATGCTCAGCAGAATATACGTCCAGGAGCGGCTTCCTTCCATGATAATAGACGCATTGACCAATATATCGTCCAATAAATACGTCCTGATGCTCATGATAAACCTGTTCATGATAATAATCGGCATGATAATGGACGACGTCAGTGCCATGTTGCTCTGCACCCCTATTCTTTTGCCGGTGGTCACGAGCTTAGGGATAAGCCCTATCCACTTTGCGGCCATAATCGGCGTAAACCTTGGGATGGGCAACGTGACGCCTCCAACAGCTCCAACCCTGTACTTTGGAGGCAGAATAGCGAACACCCCGGTGTCACAGATGCTGAAACCAGCTATGATATTCATACTTTTCGCCTGGCTCCCGACCCTTGCCGCAGTGACCTTTATTCCCGAGCTTTCCCTGTGGCTTCCCAGGTTGGTGTTAGGTGGACGTTTTTAGGAGGTAAAATATGAATAAAGATTCGAGATTATACAGGAGGCTACTAAAAATAGCGTCCATACCGAGCGTCTCCCCTTCATCGGAGGGGGAAAACCAGGCGGCTCAGGCCCTTTACGACGAGCTAGCCCAGACCGACTATTTCAAAGAGAACCCCGATGATCTCAAGCTAATTCCTCTCTTAGGGGACAGATTTAACAGACACTTTGTCTTCGGAATGGTGAGGGCCCCAAAGCCCACCTCCGAGACGGTGGTCCTACTTGGACACATGGACGTGGTCAGCGTGGAGATGTTCGGCTCCCTGAGGGAGTTTGCCTTCTCGCCGGAGGAGTACACCAAAAGGCTGGACCCGACATCTTTGGGAGAGGACGGAGCCAAAGATCTCCTTTCTGGAGAATGGCTATTCGGTCGAGGTGTGGCGGACATGAAGTCCGGCGTCTGTGGGGCTATGGAGCTCCTTATGGAGACGGCGGAGGATCCTTCCTCCACGGAGGTCAATCTAGCGGTCCTGTTCGTGCCCGACGAGGAGAACAACTCCCTAGGGATGCTCTCAGCAGCTCCGTTCCTCGCAAAACTTCAGGATGAAGGGCTTAGTTTCCGGTGCTGCATAGACACCGAGCCCACCTTCGCCACAGGGGAGGACGCCAAACCCACGGTATATATGGGAAGTTTAGGAAAGATAAACCCCTTTTTTTACTGCGTTGGGGTGAAGGCCCACGCTGGGGAGTACTACGACGGTTTCAGCGTAGGACCTACTATGGCACGGATCGCCTTGGCTATAGACGGAAATCCCTCTTTGTCGGACGAGCTTGACGGGACTATGTACCCTCCCTACGCCGCCCTTAAAATGGACGATATGAGGGACGAATACTCGGCGACTATTATGTCCCGTTGCGCCATGGCCTTCAGCTATCTTACCTCCACCAAGATGCCACCGGAGATAATGGCCGAGCTTAAGTCCATAGCCCAAGAGTCACTGGACAGATCCATCGAGGAGCACGAGAGGGCTAAGAAAGCCTACAGAGAGCAAAACGGCATGGCCCTGTCTCCATCCTGCCTATCCGGGACCGTCTACTCGGTCAAGGAGATCATGGACCTGGCGGAGAGCCGGGGGATCGTTCCGGTGGTCTCGGAAGAGGGAGACGAGAGGGCTAGGGGCATGGAGACCATATCAAGGCTTGTGGACGACCTTGAGATGGAAGGGCCTCTGGTGGTGGTAGGATTTTTGCCACCCTGGTATCCACACAGGTCCAATATGGCGGATATAGAGGGCGACAGAGAGGTCAAAGAGGCAGCCTTAAAACTGAGGGAGAAAGCGGTCGAGCAGGGGCTAGAGATGGAGATAAGGACCATGTTCGAGGGGGTGTCGGACCTGAGCTACTGCGGCTTCACCGGAACGCCAGAGGAGGCCAGGGCCTTCGAGGACAATATGCCCGGAGGCAGGACAATCTACAGCTTCCCCACCGACGATCTGTTAAAGCTGGCTATCCCGATACTGAACTTCGGCCCGGTCGGTAAGGACGCCCACAAGAGATCCGAAAGGCTGTACCTTCCGTTCTATATGGATCACTATGTTAATCTGTTAAGATATCTGGTAAAATCCATATAACCCACCTAGTGGTATAAAAGGGCTCGATCTGGAGGGACACCTTCGGACCTAGCCCTTTTAGCTTATGGGGACCTCTCAAAACTCACCTTTGAGTCTCCTCGGAGAGATCGTTCCGCCTGCGCCCTGTCTCGCCCGGGCGTATACTCGACCTGCCTGTTTCGTACGAACCGCCTCGGAAGGCACGTCCTGTGCCTCTCGGCTTGGGGCGACGTTCTGTCGCCCC
>JAQUTB010000315.1 GCA_028709985.1 Dethiosulfovibrio sp. | reverse complement strand
TGCTTGATAACCACGGAGGACTCGGGAAGCTCCGCTCCTCTCCACTCCCCAGCCCTGACGTACAGGGTCATATCCCTTCTTTTGAGACAGGAAAGGGGAAAAAAGGGCATATCCATATAGACCTTCATCATGTGCCCCATAACCTCCATCACCCTTACCTCACCTCTAAACGGGGCCCCAATGGGGTCCAGTCTGAACTCGATAAACCCCGATTCGGCCTCGGCCTTCAAGGAATCGGTCAAAGGTGCGTAGAAAACCGACCTCAGTATCTGAGGCTGCGGGATTATCTTTCCGATCACACTGTCGGATCTGGTGTCTTTGAAGTCGGGAAACAATTTTGTGTCCGGCACATCCGGCAGAGCGGAGGAGCCGTTCCATATAGACGAATATTTCCAAGACCCCTCCAAGCCATCCAGCCCTGGGAGGAAATAGCCCCTCTTGGGCGAGTTTAGCGCCATGTTTTTACTGCCCTTCATCACCGTGGCTATAAGCTCTCCCTTCGAGACCGACGCGGGGTTGGAACCATATCTATACTGGACCGAGCCCCTGACGGAGGAACGCACAAGCTCCTCCCTCCACAGCAGTACAGCCCTCACAGGAACATCCTGACGGTAAAAGCCGGGCCTCGCAGTTACCAAATCTGGGACCGACATGGTCGTGTGCCACCACCAGGCCATATAGATACCTATCGCGACCAGGATCGTCACAAGCACCAAAAGCCCGTAGATTATGCGACGAGTCTTGTAAAGCAGGGACACCACCTCCCAAGAAATACACCGAACTATTGTACATCAACGAAGGTAGTATCGGACGGGGCAACACCATGAAGAGAATAAAAGGGATTATGCAATTACATACCCGATAAAACATCAAAAAAACGACACTATCCCAAGCATAAAACAGCAAAAACAAAAAAACTCGCAGGCTACATGAGCTATTTTAGCGTTTGATCCCCAAAAATGCTTGCAAAAATTTCGATGCGATGGTATAAGGAAACATCTTTTTTGGGAATAAAAAAACAGGAGGGGATTCGCCATGGAGATATCCAGACCTAGAGACATTTTTGCCATGAACGTGTTCGACAGAAAGACCATGAAGGAGATGCTACCGGAGGAGATCTTCAAGAGGCTATTGGCCTCCATAGAAGGAGGACAGAAGCTGGACATCTCCATAGCCGACTTCGTGGCAACCGCCATGAAGGAATGGGCTGTGTCTAAAGGGGCGACCCACTACACCCACTGGTTTTTGCCCAGAACCGAGACCACCGCTGAAAAGCACATAGCCTTTCTGACCACCGACGAGACGGGCTCCCCTCTGGACTCCTTCAGCGGAGCGGAGCTCGTAAAAAGCGAGCCAGACGCATCGTCGTTCCCATCCGGCGGGATCCGGTCCACCTTCGAGGCCCGTGGGTACAGCACCTGGGATCCCTCAAGCTCGGCGTTCATAGTGAGAAGCCCCAAAGGAGCTACACTGTGCATACCGTCGGTTTTCATGTCCTACGACGGAACCCCATTGGACATGAAGACACCTCTGATAAAGTCAATAGACGTGGCGAAGGACAGGGCCATGAGGCTCCTGAAGCTCTTCGGAAACAGGACGGTCAAGTCGGTTGAGGTCACGGTAGGGGCGGAGCAGGAGTATTTTCTGGTGGACGAGGATAAGGCAAAAAAGAGGCCCGACCTCCAGTTCTGCGGCAGGACCCTTTTAGGGGCTCCTTCCCCCTTAGAACAGACCGTGGAGGCCCACTATTTCGGGGCCATACACCCCAGAATATTGGCCTACATGGAGGACGTTGAGAGGGATATGTACCGAATGGGCCAGGTTCTGAAGGCCAGGCACAACGAGGTGGCTCCCTGTCAGTTCGAGTTCGCACCGGACGTCTCGGAGGGCAACCTTGGCTGCGACCAGAACCACATATTGATGGAGATAATGAAGAAGATGGCCCTGAGGCACAAGTTCAGGCTGCTCCTCCACGAAAAGCCCTTCGCAGGGGTCAACGGAAGCGGTAAACACCTGAACTTCTCCCTGAGGGACAGCGAGGGCAGAAACCTGCTGAAGCCTTCTTCTAACCAGAGGAGAAACATCCAGTTTCTGACTTTTCTGGGGGCATTTCTTTTAGGAATGTCCAGACACGGCGGCCTTCTAAGGGCATCAGTGGCGTCCCCGGGCAACATGCACCGGCTGGGCGGACACGAGGCTCCTCCTGCCATAATGAGCGTCTACCTTGGAGAGGTTTTAACACAGATATTGGACAATATAGAGAAGGGGCTTCCTGAGAGGATTCCGTCCCGATCTCTGATAGATCTTGGTCTCAACAGGCTTCCGTCGGTGCTGGCGGAGAACTCGGACAGAAACCGCACCTCTCCCATAGCCTTCACGGGAAACAAGTTTGAGTTTAGGGCGGTAGGATCCCCTCAGGCCATATCTGGACCTCTCACCACCGTTCTCGCGGTGTGGAGCTCGGGGATGGAGGAGATGGCGGACATGATAGAGAGGCGGACCGTTAACGGCAGGATGGACGTCACAGACGCCGCTTTAGAGGCCATAGGACACGCCGCAAAAGAGAGCGCGGCGGTACGGTTCGAGGGAAACGCCTACACCACCGAATGGATGGCCGAGGCCAGGTCGAGAGGGTTGGTCATAGCTGAAAATACCGTTGAGGCCCTGGACCAATATCTTATACCGGAGAACAAGGCCCTTATGTCAAAGCTGGGGATAATGGGAGAGAGGGAGCTTGAGGCCTACCACGAGATAAGGACGGAGCAGTACGTCAAGGCCATGGACGTTGAGATGGGGACCTTGATTTCGATGATAAGGGAAGGGGTTCTGCCCGCCATCACCAAGCAGATAACCTTAGA
>JAQUTB010000014.1 GCA_028709985.1 Dethiosulfovibrio sp. | reverse complement strand
GGGGCCTTTTCGGCGTAGGCCGGGCCAGGTCCGTTCCATGTGGCGCAGTCGTGAACCGATCCGCCGAACTCCGATCCGTTTTTGGCCCTGTAGGCCGCCTTGAAACGATCCCTGACGTCGTCCCTTACCGCCACAGCTTCACCTATAAGCTTAACGAAGCGTCCATCGTCCCAGTTGGCGTTGGTTATGGTCGCAAAGAGTCCCTGGGCCACGAACAGGCCATCGGACTCCCGAAGCACACCGAGTTCGTCGGCCTTTACCCCCCAGACAGATATCCCCTTTAAGACGTATATCAACAGGTCCTGAAGGTTTGCCGTCGATTCGGGCTTGCCGCACACGCCCCTCACGGTGCAGCCGCTGTTTTTAGCGGTTTCCTGACACTGGAAACAATACATAAACTTATCCCCCTTCTGACTTGTATATCGATTTCGTTGACCACGATACTATAATGACAGATAGGGAAGGCATTTTCCTTGACATAGATCAAGTTCGGATTTTTCCGACAAAAGAGGGTGAGAGGATGGCATCAAAGAAGGAGCTGTTGGGCAAGATCACGGGATTTCAGGGGCTAAGCGACGGGGATCTGGAAAAACTCAGCCTGATAGCGATCCATCAGAGACACAAAAAAGGGGAGAGGATATTCTGCGACGGAGAGGACGGAAAGGGCTTTTTCGTCGTGGCGAGAGGTCAGGTGAAGGTCTACAAGATGTCGCCGGGGGGCAAGGAGGTCATTCTCCATATGTGCGGTCCTGGGGATCAGTTCGGCCAGGCGGCGATATTTGGAAGCCGAAAATACCCAGCCTGGGCCGAGAGCCTCTGCGAGTGCGACCTACTTCTCTTTCCGGAAGAGCCCTTTTTGGCCCTTATAAAGGAGGACCCCCATATAGCCATATCCATATTCTACGACCTTTCTCTCAAGCTAAGACAGCTCACGTCCCAGATAGAGAGTTTAGCCCTAAAGGAGGTCCCAGGGAGGCTCGCGTCCTATCTCATATATCTGGCGGAGGAGCAAAAGAGCCCCGGAGCGGTGACGCTGGATACGTCAAAATATCAACTTGCCTCCATGCTCGGGACGACCCCTGAGACCCTCTCCAGAATACTGTCCGACATGGCGGACAGGGAGCTTATAAGGGTGGACAGGAGGGACATAACCCTGTTGAACCACGATATACTGATCCAGCTGGCGGCACAGGGGCGATACGAAGTTTAAAGGGGGACGAGATGATGTTTAAGACAGTCGTTAGCAAGATAACCCTTCTGATAGGTTTAAGCGTTATCGCTATCGGAATATCCCTGTCCATCCTCTCCATCAAAGAGGGAGACAGCCTCGTGAGATCCATGACGGACACGGCGGATAAAATCCTGAATCAGGACGTCCAGAACAAGATGAGGAACGACGCCCTTTCCTCCGAGATGTACGGAAAAGCCATGCTGGACTATATGGCCCGGATAGCCCTCCCTCCTCTGTGGGACCTCAACTACAGCACCTTGAAGGACTACGCCGACAGCATGATAAAGGTCCCAGAGGTGGCGTCTGTGGCCATATACGGTGAAAACGGATCCATTGTGGCAGGGGAGGCCCTATCGGACAGGGGGCAGAGATCCTCTTCCGACGTTAGAACCTTCTCCTCCGAGATAATCAGGGAAGGCGAAAAGATAGGGTCCATAACCATATGGCTGAGCCTGGACAGGATAAAGGCCCTCAAGAGGGACAACGAGAGGATAAAGGACCTTCTGGTAACCTCCTTTCAGAGGAGCTCCGAGGAGGCAAAGGCCCTGGCTAAGAGGAGGATGCTCTCCATATCCTTCGCTATAATGGTTCTGACCACCGTTATAAGCTCCTTTTTGGTGTTCTACCTCATAGGACCTATAAGGAGGATAACCTCTGCGGTCAAAAAGATAGGAGACGGCAGGTCCAGCTCCTACGTATCTGGATCGGACAGATCCCTTGGGATAAAGCTTTCCGAGATGAGCCAGGACCTGGAGAGATCGGACTCGTCGGTAGGTGGGGATGAGGCCTCTGTTCTCTCCTCCGCGTTGGTGTCCATGGCCTCCCTCATAGAGTCCCACATCACCGTCCACAGGGTGGTCTCGGAGATAATGAACCTGGCCGCTGTGTCCCGGACTAAGGACGATTTCGTCTGGAACTTCGTAAGGCTTATCATGAAAGAAACTCCATCCTGCATGAGCGCTTTTTACGTGACCAGGGAGTCAGACTCAAAGATAATGGATCTTGTGGCATCTGTGGGATTGCCCCCCAACACTCCCAGATCCATCGGAACGGAGGAGATGGAGGGGCAGATGGGGATCTCCATTTTGGACGGCAAGGTCAAGCTGATGGACGTGCCACCTGGGAGGTATCTTCCTTTCGCCACAATGGCGGGAAACCTAGCACCGGTACAGTTCTTAACGGTCCCTCTAAAGGTGAAGGACAGGACGATGGCGGTGTTTTCCATGGCCTCCCTCACCCCTTACCCTGAGACCTACATTCACATATTCTCCCTGGCCCAGGAGGGAATGAAGGCGGCCCTCGGCAACCTAATCGCTGGAGAGAGGGAGAGGGAGCTGGTCCAGGAGCTTCAGGCCGCCAATCAGGAGCTTGCGGCCCAGTCCGAGGAGCTCGAATACCAAGCGGGAGAGCTTGAAATCCAGAACCAGGAGCTTGAGGTCCAGCGCAGAAAATCAGAGGAGGCTAGCAAGCTCAAGACCGAATTTCTGTCCAACATGAGCCACGAGCTGAGGACACCGTTAAACTCCATCCTGGCGCTCTCCAGGGTTTTAAGGTCCGAGGGTAAAGATAGATTTGAGGAGGAGGAGCTGGAGTACCTGGAGATAATAGAGAGAAACGGCAAAAACCTCCTGGGGCTCATAAACGGCATACTGGACCTAGCAAGAATAGAGGCGGGCAAAGAGGACATAGACCTGAAGGAATTTAACCTAAACTCGCTGCTCATGGACCTCTCCGACAGCCTACGTCCCATAGCGTCCGACAAGGGGATATCCCTCGAGCTATCCCTGCCGGAAAGACCCCAGACAATCCTGACGGACATGGACAAACTAAGCAGGATAATAACCAACATAGCGTCTAACGCCGTCAAGTTCACAGAAAAAGGGACGGTCCATATAAGGGCAATACCAGGGGAGTCCCACGTATCGGTCACGGTGGAGGATACCGGTATAGGGATACCGGAGGAGAACCTAAACCTCATATTCGACGAGTTTCGCCAAGGGGACGGATCGACCGTCAGAAAGTTCGAGGGAACAGGCCTCGGTCTGTCCATAGCGAAAAAATACGCCATTATGCTCGGGATATCACTATCGGTAAAAAGCCGGGTGGGGGAGGGAACCACCTTCATCATCAAAATCCCCTACACTCAAAGTGAGGACATAGATAAAACTAAACTTGCCGACAGCACCGTTGAACTGAATATCCCTGATACGCCGACGGTCTACGTCGTAGAGGACAACCTTATATCCTCCAGCAACATCAGAAGGATACTTGTGGCCCACGAGATAAGGACCATCACCTTCTCCAGGGCAAGAGAGGCACTGGACGCCATAGCTGTGGCTCCCCCCGACGGAATCGTGCTGGACCTGATGATGCCCGAGATGGACGGGTTTGAGTTTCTGAAAGAGCTTAGGTTCAAAACCCACGGGATTCCCGTGATGGTCCTGACCGCCAAGGTACTGACCAGCGAGGATAAGAGGTTCTTGAGGGACCACGAGGTTGAATGTGTGGTCTATAAAGGCGACATAGAGTCGAGGTTACTGGTGAACAAGCTCAAAAAAATAATGAAAAAATCAACAATAAACACCACAGACATCTAATCTAAGAGGAGGATGGTTATGAAAAAAATATCCAAGGACAACATAATATATTCGTTTAAGCCCGACATGAACCCGGTTATCACGGTTAACCCAGGCGAGACAGTCCGGGTTGAGGCGTGGGACTGCTTTAAGGGACAGATCCAGTCCGAGACCACCCTCTGTTCCGAGATAGATTTTGATCAGATAAACCCGGCAACAGGGCCTATTTTCGTGAACAACGCCGAGCCAGGTGACACTCTTAAAGTAGAGATAATGGGCATAGACATGGCGGACCACGGCGTGACCGTCATAGTCCCAGATGAGGGACTACTGGGCCATATGGTCAAGGCCCCGGCGACCAAACTTATCCCCATAAGGGATGACCTATGCCTTTTCGACGACATAAAGATCCCGATTAGGCCGATGATAGGGGTGATAGGGGTCGCGCCAGAGGAGGGGTCCTTTCCAACCGGAACGCCATGGCGTCACGGAGGCAACATGGACAACGTCCATATAGGCCCTGGAGCTACCCTCTATCTGCCGGTCAAGCAAAAGGGGGCCCTTCTCGCCCTTGGGGACTGCCACGCTGTGATGGGAGACGGGGAGGTCTGCTGTTCCGGCTGTGAGATAGGCGCTACCGTGACCCTCAGGATAGACGTCATAAAAGGGGCCTCTCTCCCATGGCCTCTGGTTGAGACTCCCCAAAGGATATCCCTGGTGGTGTCGGGAGATGACCTAGACTCTGCAATGGCGGAGGCTACCATGGAAGGGGTCGCCATGATTCAGAGGGCAAAGAGACTGTCCTGGGAGGAGTCATATATGCTATCGAGCCTGGTTATGGATCTGGAGATATGCCAGGTGGTGGACCCCAAAAAGACAGTAAGAGCCGCCTTTCAGAGGTCCTTTATGACCGCCAAGGGATTGCTTAAGGGTCGCGCCCTGTAGCATAATGTAGTTAGGTATATTGGGGTCAGAGATAAGGTGATAAATGAAATGAGAAAATCGGGTAGGATCGAGCAAATTTTGAATAACTACATGAAATAGCATAAGGGGAGGGACGGACCATGCGGTCCATTCCTCCCCTTGCGATCGATGGGCAAACCTCTATTTATACAACCAGGGGTGTACTAGTTGAACTCGAGGGAGTCTACGATCTGCTCCATCTGGGGGTGCTCACCTATCATGACCAGCATGACGTACATGTCGCCGTCTCCGCTGATGACCACGTTGCAGTCAATATCGTTGGCGTTCTTGAAGGTCATGGTGTATACGTCGTCCTCGAACACCGGCTCGGAAGCCTTAAACTGCTTAGCGTACTCCTTGGCGATAAGAGCGACGTCGGTGCCGTCGTTGGTCTCCACCGTCACAGTGATGGCTGCGGAGTTATCGTCAGCAGTCAGGCTCACAGTGGTTCCGTCCTCCGCTGCGGTCCAACCGCTGGGGACGTCCACAGAGACGTGCCCAAAGGTCTTAACGGCGGCAAAGGCTATGGAAGATATGGCGAAAACCGCAAGCAGAGCGAGAACTATAGACTTTCTTTTCATACTAAAAACCTCCTTGAAAAACTGGACTATCCGATGTATGAAAGCTATCCATACAGACGAATTGTAGTGCTTCTCGACCGTTAGGTCCACTGTCCTAGGTCAGTACCGGGGGAACTACATCGACATTTTTTTTGAAAAACAGAGAGGAGATCCTCGACAGACATGAGAGAACAAGAGGAATTTCGTCCTCCAGAGATAGACGGAAGACAGGTATACCGCCAGAGGATAGCCTCCGCCATGGACGAAGCTAAGGCCAAAGGGGGGCACTGGATATACTTATCCGCCCCAGGAGGTTTCGGCAAGACCGTCGCTGTCTCCCAATGGCTGGCACCGCAGAAGAACAAGCTGGCCTGGATAACCCTGAACGATAGGGATAACGATGAGGGGACCTTCGTCCGACGCTTTCTAGAGGCGATAAGTTTCGCCCAGAGAGCCAATAAAAAGCTGAACAGAGAGGCAAACAGGACAAGTCCGCCCTTCATCGAACATCTTTTTAGGTCATTGTCCCTGTTGCTGGACAACGATAAGAGCTACGTAGTGGTCCTGGACGACTTTCATTACGTCACAAACAGGAAGATACTGGATGTCTTTCCGACACTGATGAAGCTTCTTCCGAAGGCAATAACCCTCTGTTTTATAGGCAGAGGACTTCCTGACGACGCTTTTCTGGACGACATAATAAAAGACAATATAACGGTGATATCCGCCAAAGAGCTTGCCTTTGACGATATGGAGCTAAAATCCGTCCTTAGCAACAGCGAGGTTAAGCATGATTCCAAAGAGGTAATGTCGAGGACAGGAGGATGGCCCATAGCGGTCAGGGCCCTCGCGATGAGATCGCAAAAACTAGCTGAGCCTGGAATCGGATCCATTCAGGAGGATATGCTCTTTCGCTATCTGGACCTCCACGTATGGCAGAGATGGAACGAGGAAACCAGGGAATTTTTCATGAATGTATCTCTGGTTCCCGAGCTTGACGAGAGGATCTGTAGACACATCACCGGGGCCTCAAACAGCTCTGAACTGCTGGAGGATTTCTACTTTAAAGGAAGCTTTATGAACGCCATAGGCAGGGGTAAATACAGACTACACGATCTATTCAGGGACTTCCTTGTTGAAAAACTCCACTCAACCAAGACGATGGAGGACATAAAAAAACTCCAAAAGAGAACGGCGGATTTTTTCTATCAGGAGGGAGATTACTGCTCAGCCACGTCCCTTTACGTCAGATGTGGCGACCTTCAGGGCATAGCCGACTGTAGCGCGGCCTTCACAGCGTACGATCCTACTGTATCGATAGAGGCCAGGATAGATTTTTTCAAAAAGAACATATTGGACAATCCACACGTTCCCATAGAGGAAAACCTCCACCTAAGCGCACAGAGCGCATTTATACGCTACGCGGAGGGAGACCCTGAGGGATTCATCAGCTCTATGGACAAACTCTACCGATCCTTGGACCTTATAGATGATCCCAAGCTCAAGGTCTTGGTCTATATACTGAGATGCCTCGACTTCAGGATTCCCCTTGAGGACTACGCACAGGACCTTATAAAGGGACGAGCCGATAACATGCCACAAAAGGGCACTATGAGGACCGGAACCTTCACAGCGGCCATGCCGATCCTACACAGGTCCCTCAGAGAAAGATCCGAGCTGGCCCAGTCACCTGAAAATCTCTCCCAAAACCTGGAGAAGCTGTTCATGGGGCTTTCCCCTCTGTTCGGTTACGAACACGAGACGATGCTTCACTGTCAGAGGGCCGGGATCCTCTACGAACAGAACAGACTCAACGAGGCCTATTCATCTGCATTGGAGGGACACAGGTCCGCGGTGAAGAAAGAGTGTCGCCCAGAGCTCTCGTTCTGCGCCAGGATGATCCTGATAGCCATACTCAAGGCGATGGGAAGAAAAGACGAGACTAACATCCTCGGAGCGGAGACAGAGAGATGGATCGAGGAAGATGGGCTTCTGTTTTTGATACCCAACTTCAGGGCATGGCAGTTCAGGGAGAGGATTGAGGCAGGAGACGTCGACGCCGGGAGGGAGTGGCTCAGGTCTTACTCGATCCCCCTCATGGGTAAACTTCCGCTCTACAAGATGTACCAACATTTCACCACCATGAGGGCCCTTATAGCAACCGGTTCAAGCGCCCTAGGTATCATGTTCGGGGAGAAGTTACTTCAACTAGGACGGGATTTTCGCCGCCCCAGCGACGTCGTGGAGGTCTCCATACTCCTGTCGATCGCTAACTGGAACCTGGGGGACAGGGAAAAATCCCTGCGCCACATGGAAGAGGCTTTGAACGAGGCGGAGCGATACCTTTACTACACAATGTTTCTTGAAGAGGGGAAGTGGATCAGGCCAGTGGTGGAGTCTTACCTGAAAATATCCAAGCAGGCTGGCATCGAACTGTCCAATTTTGCCATGACCGTCGCGGTCGCGGTGATGGAGAGGTCGGCCGACAAAGAGAATAACGTCTCCCCTCAGCCCGTATCCCTGACCGACAGGGAGATGCTGACCTTGAGGCTTCTGTCCCAAAACCTCAGCTACAAGAGGATAGCCCAGGAGCTCGGCGTCAGCCACTCGACGGCAAAATATCACGTTTTAAAGCTCTATCGGTCCTTAGGGGCGACCTGTGGATCTGAGGCACTGGTCAAGGCCAAACAGATGGGCTATATATAGGACATATCTAAAAATTCGCCTTTGAGTCCCCTCGAAGAGACCGTTCCGCCTGCGCCCTGTCTCGCCCGAGCGCAGGAGGAACGGTCTGTCTGAGGATGAGCGTTTTTAGATATGCCCTACCATACGCTCCGGTACCACCAGCCTGTCGAACTCCTCCCCGGTCAAGACTCCCATAGAGACGGCCGCTTCCTTGAGGGTTATCCTCTCCTGATGGGCCTTCTTAGCCACCAACGCCGCTGTGTCGTATCCCAGAGCAGGAGCCAGGGCAGTGACCAGCATGAGGGACCTGTCCCTGGTGGAGCTTATCCTCTCCTCGTCTGCCTCAAGGCCTTTAAGACACCTCTCGGTGAAAGAGCTGATGCCGTCGCTGAGCAACCTCACCGACTGAAGGACGGCGTTTATGGTGACGGGCATGAACACGTTCAGCTGAAAGTTGCCCTGGCTGGCGGCAAAGCCGACTATGGTGTCGTTGCCCATAACCTGGACCGATATCATCGTCACGGCCTCGGCCTGGGTTGGGTTGACCTTTCCCGGCATTATAGAGCTTCCTGGCTCGTTTGCAGGAATGACAAGCTCCCCCAGCCCGCAGCGAGGGCCTGAGGCGAGCCATCTCACGTCGTTGGCTATCTTCATCAGGTCCGCAGCCAGGGCCTTTAGAGAGCCATGAAGGGCCACAAGCTCGTCCTTGCTGGTGAGAGAGTGAAACTTGTCCGGTGCGGACCTAAAATCTCTCCCAGTCATGTCCGCAATCTGGACCGCCACCTTTTCCCCAAACCCCTCAGGGGCGTTCAGTCCTGTACCGACCGCGGTTCCACCTATGGCAAGGTCCTTCAGATATTCCAGAGAGGTCATTATCATGGACTGACAGCGCTCCATCATCCTGACCCATCCGCCTATCTCCTGCCCCAGGGTCACAGGAGTTGCGTCCTGAAGGTGGGTGCGGCCTATCTTCACCAGACCAGCGTACCGATCCCTCTTTTCCCTCAGGACCTCGGTCATCGCCTCCATTGCCGGTATAAGCCTCTCCTCCACCGCCAGAACCGTCGCTAAGTGCATCGCGGTGGGAAAGACGTCGTTGCTGCTCTGGCTGCGGTTGACGTGATCGTTTGGGTGTACCGACTCCCCTAGGTCCTCCGACGCCATCCTCGCAAGCACCTCGTTGACGTTCATGTTGGTCTGGGTCCCGCTGCCGGTCTGCCAAAGGGAGAGAGGAAACTGATCACGATGCTCCCCCGCTATTATCCTCTCCGCCGCCTTGGCTATCGCGATACCCCTTTCCTTGTCCAGGACCTTAAGGTCAACGTTAACCACAGCGGCGGCCTTCTTGACCATGGCGATTGCCTCTATTATCTCGGTTGGCATCCTCTCGGTCCCTATCGGGAAGTTAGTAAAGCTCCTCTGGGTCTGAGCGCCCCACATAGCCCTCTCCGGGACCGACACCTCTCCTAATGAATCCCTCTCTATCCTGTATTTCAACTTAGACACTCTCCTAATTTTTTAAGATGTTTTGCTCTATACGGCTATACTCTTCTATAATGATCCCATGGGGGGAGATAGCGATATGACAGGTGACACGTTAATTCGTTTCGGAGTGGCGGTTCCGGAACGGCTCCTCAGGGAGTTCGATCGCCACATCGAGTTCCAGGGCATTCCAAATCGGTCGGAAGCCCTGAGACAGCTGATAAGGGACTCTCTGGCGGAAAAATGCCGGATTCAGGGTAAGGGATTGGTCTATGGATCCATAACCATATCCTACAACCATCATACCAGAGAGGCCTGTTCCATACTGACCGACGTACAGCATAGATTCAGCGAGATCATAGTATGCACGACCCACGTCCACGCCGACCAGGACAACTGCCTGGAGGTCATAGTGGTGAAGGGAGAGGCAGACATCGTCCAGTCCCTGATACAGGAGCTATCTGGGATCAAGGCGGTGAACAACCTCTCCCCTGTGGTCGCCTGCGTGCTGTGATACAGAAGGCCGACGGACGATCCGTCGGCCTTCTGTTGTCCCTACTTTATGGCGATTACCTCTATCTCCACCATGCCGTCCAGCGGGAGCTTTGCCACCTGGACAGCGCTCCTGGCGGGGCACTCGCCGGTGAAAAACTGGCTGTAGACTCCGTTCATGGCGGCGAAGTCGTTCATGTCCTTAAGGAACACGGTGGTCTTCACTACCTTATCCATGGACGACCCGGCCGCCTCAAGAACCGCCTTGACGTTCTCAAGGGCCCTTTTTGTCTGTCCCTCGATCGTAGGAGCAAACTCCTTGGTGATCGGGTCCATGCCGAGCTGTCCTGAGGTGTAGACGAACTGGTCCGTCTCCATCCCCTGGCTGTAGGGGCCTATCGCTCCAGGCGCCTTGTCGGTAACTATCGGTTTTCTCATCAGCTATCCCTCCTGTTTTATGGTTCTGCCCCTCAATTATAGTCACTGGAGCCGAATACCACCACCTGGTTTCTCCCCTTTTTCTTGGCCCTGTAAAGGGCGTCGTCGGCCTGAAAGGCCAGATCGTCCAGGGACATGAAGCCATCCCAAGGGGCAACCCCAAAGCTGGCTGTCACCGACGGAAATTCGTCCTTAAGGGAGTTGGATATGGCGTCCTTAAGGTCCTGGGCCACAAGAGCCGTCCTCTCAAGGTCCTGCTCCAGCGCCACCATGAACTCGTCTCCGCCCCAGCGGCAGAATAGGTCATCCCTCCTGAGCCTCCTCGTTACCGACTCACAGGTCCTTATCAGGGCCCTGTCGCCAGCCTGGTGTCCCTGGGAGTCGTTCAGGTCTTTAAACCTGTCGAGATCGAACATGATCAGGCACATAGGCATAGCCCTATCCCCCATCCTGCCCTGGACCAGCTCCTCGAACCGTTGACGATTGAGTATCCCTGTGAGGCCGTCTATGGTGGCCATCCTCTCGAGCTTTCTGGTCAGGGAAAGCCTCTCCTCCTCTATTCTCTTTCTCCTGTCTATGTTCATCAGTGTCCCAAGCATCCTGACAGGTCTACCGCGATGGTCCCGCTCCACGACGCTACCCCTGTCCAGAACCCAGATCCACCTGTTTTCGCCTACCCTCAAACGATACTCTACCCTGAAATCCTCGCCCGAATACAGGTGGTCCATGAGGGAGCTGTCGAACCTTGACGCATCGTCGGGATGGACCCTATCTAGCCAGGAGGAGTAGGGGAGAGTGGAGATCTGCCCCACCACATCCTTAGCTCCCTCGAAATCCAAAGTCATGGTCTGGACGTCCAGCTCCCAAAGACAGTCGTCGTTAGCCTCTATGGTCATACGAAGCCTTTCCTCGCTCCTTCTGAGGGCCCTTTCCGTCTCTACCCTCTCGGATATGTCCCTCACAACGACCAGGATAACCGACCTTTCCTCCAGCACCGTGCGCTTTAACGTGACCTCCACCGGGATATCCCCTTTAGGCCCCATATGGGTGGACTGAAACATGAGGCCACCTTCGGGACAGCTCTCAATCCTCTCCAGCAGAGTATTCAACTCACCCTTGGGCATAAGGTCGTCCAGACGGCATTCGGACAGACGGTGCTCCGGCAGGCCGTACATGACCTCCGCTGCCTCGTTTGCCTCAAGTATCCTCCTGCTATCGGCGGAGGCCAGCATTATGCCGTCCCTGAAGGACGAGAACAGCAGGGCATAGCGACTTGACGCCTCAGGCCCGACCGGGAAGGACCTTCCCTCCGCCTGATCCCCGTCCGGTATGGAGTGGTGTATGTGGACCTGAGCCCATCCGTCCCCATTCCTCCGGTAGACCACGGTCCTCCTCGACCGGTAGAGAAGGGTCTCACCCTTAACCTCCACCTCGTAGGAGGCCCTGAAAAGAAGCCATCCCCAGTCATCCCAGGATCTGACGTAGACCTCTCCGTCGGTGAACCTGACTTTGGTAGCCTCCTTAAAATCCTTGGCAAAACCCTCAGCCAGAGTGGAGGAACCAAGATTGGTCTCGTTCCATCCTGTTCCAACCGAAAGCACATCAGGATCGATAGAGGCCATGACCCCATCCACATCTCGACCGTTATAGCTCTCGAGCCATTCCATAAAGGATGAGAATATGGATAGGTCGGTCTCGCTTGGATTTTCGTTCATCAACCTCAAGTAGGTCATCTCCCGTCCTGTTTTCTTCCGGTCTTCCATATATGATGATAAGATATGGCGAAGGCTATTACAACATCCAGCTGAACAAGACAAGGGGGGTTTTGGACTATGAAGGACTTTTTTAGGCTTATAGCCTGTCTGGTCATGGTTTTATCCGTTTCGTCACAATCGTGGGGAAACGAGATAGGACGCAGGCTGTTCGACGGTTTCGTTGAGGAGACCAACCCGGAGTGGGGGGAGATGATACTGGACGGGCCACCTGACGACTCGGGCAAGGTGAGACACATATACCTTGACCTCAAGGGAGCCGATATAGGTGGTGTGAGGATAGACAGGATCACCGTCGAGGGTTACGACGTGGTCCTTACCTCGCCGGACACCTGGGGTACCGAGAGTGCGGACGTCCTGTCTGTCCTGTCCACCAACGCTGTGGCGGTCATAAGGGAGAAGGACGTTAACGATCACCTGAAGAGCAAGGAGTTCGGTGAAGACGAGAGCTGGAACAACCTTAACCTGGACTTCTCTCCCGGTAGGGTCTACGCGAATGGCTACTACCTTGCCGATCTGAAGCTATTCAAGCTCAACATACTGATAGAGATCGACGGGACCTTCAAGGTCAAAGAGGGCAAGCAGATATGGCTCGACGACTACAGGCTCAAGGTCAACAGGGCGAAAATCCCCGACGGACTGACCGACAGGGCAATGGCCAAGATACAGCCCATACTTGACCTGAGCCGATTTATATTCCCGATAAAGCTGTCCCAGGTGGTGCTGGACGACGAAAAAGCCACGGTTGAGAGCGTCAGAGCACCTGAGAGGTTCGAGGGACTCAGGTTCGAGTACATAAAGGACACCGAGAAGGGAGACTCATCGCCGGATCATGAAGGACAGAACTAAAGATATCTCACCGTTAAAGAAGGTGGTCATGCTATCCACCGGCCACTTCGTGAACGACGTACACACGGCGTTTTTGGACACCTTTCTGCCGTACCTGGTGAGAAATTTGGGACTGTCCTACTCTCAAGCTGGCATACTGACGTCGCTGTCAGGGGTTC
>JAQUTB010000314.1 GCA_028709985.1 Dethiosulfovibrio sp. | reverse complement strand
CAGCAATATTCTCGGGGACCAACATGGACATAACGACCCCGTCGATACACAGCACAGAGCTCAGGTACAGGGGTCCAGTCGGGTTGGTCCGAATCGACGTAGGTTTTGAGGGGGTGTAACGGATGGAGCTTAGAGACACCATCCCTTTAGCGATCAACGAGATATTCCCCATGTTCGGCCTGTCGGTACAGGACGGCGGCGTCATGGAGCAAGCCAGCCTGACCTCCGCCAACCAGGTAAACGTCCTGATAGGCCTGACAGAGGGGCTCAGGGGAAACCTATTGATAGGACTATCCAGGCCACTAGCCATGCAGATAGCCTCAGGGATGATGGGAGGCATGGAGGTCAAGGAGATGGACATGATGGCGAAGTCCGCCATAGGAGAGCTAGGGAACCTGGTCTCGGCGTCGGCGGTGCTAAAACTCGGCAGCGAGAGGACCATCCAGATCTCCCCTCCGACCGTCGCCATAGGCGACAGAATGTTCCTGATGATAAGCAGGGCCCCTTCGACCGTCATCCAGTTTCAGGTTGGACAGGAGAGGCTGGCAGTCAGGTTCGCCCTGGAATAGTCACCCTGTAGGAAGGGGGAGCACCGATGGACAACGACCCAAGGGACCTGGTAGACGGCATAATCGGAAACGACGAACAGGACTCGGAGTTTCTCCAGGACTTCCTGGTTGAGACGAAAGAACACCTGAGCTCCATCGAGGTGGCGGCCCTGGAGATGGAGAGCGACGGGAAGATGGAGATAGTTCACGATATCTTCCGGTCCTTCCACACCATAAAGGGATTGGCGGGCTTCGTGAACCAACCTCTGGTGCAGAAGATAGCTCACAGGACAGAGACTGTCCTGGACGGTTGCAGAAAAGGAGCTGTCCCACTGGGGACCGCCGTCGTCGACGCTATTTTAGCTTCATCCGACCTAATATCTCGCATCTGCTCCAACCTAAGCCTCCTCAGGGACCAGGCTTTTTTGGACCAAACCGAGGGGCATCTCCGATACCTTGAGACAAGGGACTGGACCGAGCCCGAAAAAGCGAAGGAGCCCATCTCCGGGAAAATAGGCGAGATCCTGGTCACACAGGGGAAAATGGCCCCAGAAAAGGTGGACGACCTTCTCAGGACACAAAAGGAACAGCACCCGGACCTCAAGTTCGGCCAGGTGGCGGTAAAAGAGGGAGCCATCGCTGCGTCAGAGGTGGTCCAATCCCTCAGGTCCCAGGAGGTCGTGCCAGCCGAGAAGGCCAGCGCTGAGAAGACGCCCCCACCTCAGCAGCACCAGGGCGGAGATCACGTCAGGATACCGACCTTCAAGCTGGATAACCTGGTCAACATGCTGGGGGAGCTTCTCATAACCCAGTCCCAGGTCGAACAAGAGGCGGTCTCCCGTTTCGGCGCGAACGACAGCCTAGTATCCCACCTCCTTAGGATGTCCAGGATAACCAAGGAGATACAGAACACGTCCATGTCCCTGAGCATGATATCCCTAAAGACCACCCTTCAGAAGATACAGAGAATCGCCAGGGACACGGTCCAGGAGCTGGGCAAATCGGTGGACTTCAGGGTATCGGGGGAGGAGACAGAGATAGACCGAGGGGTAGCGGAGAGAATACTGGACCCACTGGTCCACCTGGTCAAAAACGCCATATCCCACGGCATAGAGCTTCCCGACGAGAGAGAGGCCAAGGGCAAGCCCAGAACCGGCGTTGTATCGGTCGACGCCTACAGCAAGAGAGGCAGCGTCTATATAGAGATATCCGACGACGGCAAGGGGCTTGACCCGGAAGTTATCCTTCAAAAGGCCTTTGAAAAAAAGCTGGCCGACCAGTCCAGAAACTACAGCGAGGACGAGATACTGAGTTTTATTTTCCTGCCCGGCTTCTCCACGCTCCAGACCGCCAACAACATATCCGGCCGAGGGGTGGGGATGGACGTGGTCAGGACAGAGATATCCAAGACCGGGGGCAAGGTGGAGATAAGGAACAACCTCGGCCATGGCTGCTCCTTCATACTCAAGATTCCCATAAACATGGCTGTCCTAAACGGCACCGTTCTGGACATACTGGGCGAGCACTACATCATACCGACCCTTAACGTCAAGCAGATACTAAAGCCCGAGGAACAGCAATGGATAGCCGTCGGGGGCAGGGAGATAATGCTAAAAGTCAGAGATTCGGTGATCCCAGTCGTCCCCATAGCCTCCATCTTCGACAAGGAAGACCAGTTCGACAGGGACATCGACGGAGGACTTATGGTTCTGGTGGAGCTCGAACATCAGGTAAAGGCCCTCCCTGTCCGCTCAGTCATAGGAAGACAGGAGATAGTGGTCAAGCCTCTGGGCAAGGAGTTTGGCTCCCTGGAGTTCGTTTCAGGGGCCTCCATTCTGGGGGACGGTAAGGTCTCTCTCATCCTGGATGTCGAGGCCCTTTTCAGAGACGGAGGTGAAGGAACTTGGAGCAGCTCAGCGGCAAATATCTGACCTTCTCCCTTGGCAAGGAGGAATACGGCATACCTATCGGCAGGGTGAAGGAGATAATCGGCATGATGGAGATAACCGAGGTCCCAAGAACCCCCTCTTTTATCCGAGGCGTCATCAACCTAAGGGGCAAGATCATCCCTCTTATGGACCTCAGGCTCAAGTTCGGCCTTCAGGAAAAGGAGTACACCGAGCGAACCTGCATTATAGTCGTGGAGATGATGGGAGAAGAGAGGTCTATCCAGATGATGGGAATCGTCGTGGATATGGTCTCTGAGGTTGTCAACATAGGAGAGGGAGAGATTGAGGTTCCACCTCAGTACGGAGGGGGACAGGTCCGCTTCCTGGCGGGAATGGGGAAGGTAAAGGGCAAGGTGGTCATGCTGCTGGACATACACAAGGTGCTGGACTACC
>JAQUTB010000313.1 GCA_028709985.1 Dethiosulfovibrio sp. | reverse complement strand
TCTAAAACGCAAGGTTGAAGGTTGCCGCAGAGACATGGAATACCGGCTCAGCTGGAAGGTTATATGGGAGCAAAGCCTGGCCAACGTCAAGGACGGGGCTAGGTCGGTTGAGCTGAGAAGGATCGAGGCGAGACAGGCTTTAGCCGAGATAGAGAGGGATCTTGAGGGGCTTAAAAGACAGGCCTTCGAGATAGAGACCTCCCTCAGGCTCGAGGGAGAACGTCTTACCTTTACAGAAAATTCCGTTGCGTCGCTTCAATCGAACATAGACGATCTCGGCGATAGGTTGAAGGAACTTGGTAAAGAAGACGAAGACGCTTCCTCCAAGGTAGGTGAAATAAGCCTCGAGATAGAGGATCTGGAGGCTCGTCACAGGGCTCTTCTGGATGAGATAAAATCCAAAGAGGAGGATCGGTTGAACTGTCTTCAGCGTCAGGGGGACATACAGTCCGCCATAGAAAGGGGCAGGGCCGCACAAAAAGCCCTCCTGTCCGGCGAGGAAGAACGTGGTTCCCTGATAAAAAAGCTGGAAAAAGACGCCCATGCCCTAAAGGCTGATATAGCTAGGGCGATCGCAGAGGAAAGGGACCTTCATGACCTACTGGATAGGGCTGAGGTTGAAAGACGGGATGCCGAGGACAGATGTAAATCGGTAGCCACTAAAATTCAGCCTCTAAGGAAGGAAATCTACAGAAAAGAGACCGAGTTGGACGGTCTTTACTCGTCTGCCTCCGGTGAAAGCTACCCTAAACCGGTCAATCACCTTCTCGCGGCCTCAGATCTGGGAAAAATGGCGTTTCGTCCTACGCCTGTGGTTGAGGCTTTTCAATGTCCTGGCAACCTGGCTGTGGCGGTGGAGGCTGCCTTGGGTGGCAGACAGTTTTGGCTACTGGCCCAATCCCTGTCCGACGCCCAGGAGGGAATAGAGGAGCTGAAAAGGACCAAGTCCGGTAGGGTCACTTATCTTACCCTCGACAGAGTCAGGCCAAGAAAGCCCAAGGAGGGCGTAGTCCTCCCTCAAAAAGGTGTGATCGGCTGGGCAATCGATCTCCTCTCAGTTCAGGACCTTTGGCGTCCCGCTATGGAGCACCTTATAGGGGATCTTCTGATAGTGGAAAATTACTCAGTGGGCTCCTCCATGGTTTCGGGGGGGTACTCTATGCCAATAGTGACCTTAGACGGCGAGGTGTTCGCCCCCTCTGGCACGGTGAGCGGCGGAGCTAGCCACAGAGCCGGTGGGGTAATACAGGCCAGAGCTAGACAGAAAGAGGTCGAGGAAGACCTTAAAAGGCTAAAAAAAGAGTTGCTCTCTCTGGAGGATTCGCTGAAAAAATCGGAGGCTCATGAGTCCGAGCGGGCTGGCGTGGCCCAATCCCTGTCGTCCCAGTTTCAGCTTGTCCAAAAGGAAAGGATCCGGGGAGAAAAGGCCCTGTCGGACCTGGAGAGGGATATAGATGTGCTGTTGGCCGAAAACAAAGCGGTGGAGGACAGGGGCAAAAAACTAAAAGATGAGCTGGCTTCCTACGAAAAAGCCCTGTTGGAGGAGGAGCGCAGGCTTACCGATATGGCGATTCCAGAGGATCACGATATCCGTGACCGGCTGTCTCAGCTGAAACCTCAGCTCCTGCTCTGGGAGGAGAGATCCAAAGCCTGTCGAGAGCGTCTGAACGCCACAGAAAAAGAGCTCGATGGGAAACGGAGAGAGCTATCCTCATCCCTCAACGCTCTTCTAGCCCTCAAGGACAGAAAAGACCGACAGTCTATGGCTCTGGTCGACATCAAGGACAAAACCGTCCTGTGCGAGGAAAAAAGGTCTTGCGGCATTTCCGTTCTGGACGATATGGAGCAGGGAAACGCCAGGATAAACAGGGCTCTCGAGAGGTGCTCTGCCAGATTTTCCATGGCCTGTGATCGTCTCGATGAAGGGGAGAAGACCCTTTCCTGGTTGGAGCAGAAGCTCGAAAGGGAGAGGGCTCGGCTCGACGATCTTATCTCTTCATGGGACCACAGATATCGCTATCTTGGGCCTAGCTTCGATTATCCCAGATCCCTCGAGGACGAGGAAAGGCGGCTCAAGCATCTTGAGGCCTCCCTGGCCGAGATCGGGGATTTTGACAGAGGGTCGGTGTCGGAAAACCAGTCCCTGGAGGAACGTATCGGTTACTACAGCGATCAGACCAAGGACGTCTCCTCAGGGGTGGATGAGCTGCGATCCCTGGTGGAGGAAACCGACCGTCAGGCTGGATCGGTGTTCGGGGAGGCTCTCGACAGGATAGACAAGAGGTTTAACGGCCTCTTCCAGCGTCTTTTTGGAGGTGGAGAGGCCCATCTGAGGCTACAGGGAGACGGTGGTCTCTGGGATTCGGGTGTGGAGATAGTCGCTCGTCCCCCCGGCAAGGTCTCGGCCTACCTGGCCCAGCTCTCCGGCGGAGAGCAGACCCTGACCGCCCTGTCCCTGCTTTTCGCCTCCATGGAGGTCGCTCAGGTTCCCCTCGCGGTGCTTGACGAGGTAGACGCAGCTTTAGACGAGGTTAACCTCAGCAGGTTTGCCGAGATAGTATCCGACTATTCTTCGTCCCTCCAGATAATCGCCATGACCCATCGCAGACAGACCATGGAAAGGTCCGACGTGATGTACGGGGTCACCATGTCCGAGCCAGGGCTGTCCCAGGTCGTAGGCGTAAAGCTGGAGGACTGGAGATGATCCTGGACAGGTCTCTTGACGAGCTCAAGGGGTTGAATATAAGGCTTATTCAGCCCCTTCAGGGTTTTAGGGTCAACGTCGACACCGTTCTTCTGGCGGGATTCTCCAAGGTCCGTAGGGGAGAGAGGGTGTGTGAGCTGGGCTGTGCCCATGGAGCGGTATCGCTCATTTTGGCGGGAAGAGGCGA
>JAQUTB010000312.1 GCA_028709985.1 Dethiosulfovibrio sp. | reverse complement strand
CTTCTGTAGGACCCTTATGAGTACCAGTTTTTGAGCGACCGAGACCTTGACCTTTCCGTCCCCCATCCAACGAAGCTTATATCCGTCGGACAGACACCAACGAAGGGGAGATTTATTGACCCTGGACGTGAATGCCTCAAGCCCCTCGCCTCTTGCGGACGGAGCTATCATATCGAACATACCCTCCACGTTTCCCTTTGCCCAAAGGTCCAGGAACCTCTCGACCACCGATTCGTCGGACCTGCGCAGCGACCCATCGTCACCGGAAGAGGGTTCGTCCTTTAGGATCTCGTCAAGCTGTTTCGCTATATCCTCCGAGACCTCCCCGAAAAGTTTATCCTCCAAAACCGGATCGGGCTCGGGCGGAGTCAACACAGGCCCTGGCCCAAGCCATGCCGGCGGCTCCGTATCCACAGGCGGAGGGGTCGGCTCAGGCTGAGCAGGCTTGGGCTCGGGCTGTTTTTTGGGGACAGATACCTTGCCTCCCTTGTCTGAAAGGGCCGTCTCGGTCTTGACCGGCGGCAACTCCACTATCCGACTGACGACCTCCTCGGATGGAGCCTGGGCTACAGTCGCTTTAGGCGAGCCACCGAAGGCAAAAAATTGCTCTGGATAGACTCCCAACCCCTTGATGACTAGGGAAAATTCCCCGTCCTGTTTAGGGAAAAACACCAGTCCCTGGACCACACCTGAGATAGGCTGGTCGAGCTTGTCCTCGTAAGAGAGAGGCGCGACCCTGTTAGCTCCGTCGGTTGTTAGGGAGAGATACTCGGTCAATGGGGATAGAGACAGAGGTTTAGGCCCAAAATGATAGACCGTGAACAAAAAAGGCTCTGCTGAACCTATACGAAGCTGTTCCTTGAAGGAGCGAAGGTACTCCTCCCTCTGTTCCTGGCTGTACCCCCTTGACTGGGCGTCCGCGTCAACCCAGGGCTCCACCAGCGACTCGGGATAATGGACCACCCATACGAGACAGTCCCTGCCCCAGTGGAAAGAGGTGCTTTTTTCCAGTATGCCGGTGGCCGTCTCAAGGGGGGAGCCCATAACCTGAGGGACGAAGGACGCCACCAGAAAAAGCGCTAAGGCGACGATATGGGAAGCTCTTTTTCCTGTCATGTCCTCGAACCTGAATTAAAGCTTAAAGTCTATGACGGCAGAAACCCCCACACCCTGGACTCTGACAAACCTCTGAAGGGGGTTTACCGAGTCGACGGGAATGAGGATCTTGACCCTGAAACGATCCCTGAAGCTGGTCTCTATAGCGGCTACGGCCTTGACCTTAGCCACACCTTCCTGCCTCGGACCTGCAACCTGAGCCGCCCCTATTCTCGTCCCACTTCCCAGCGAGACTATGGGCACGACCTTTGTGTGCCCCTCTACTTTAGCACCCTTGTTAAAGGTTATGGTGTTGATAAAATCGTTGATAGGTCCGGCTATCTGGTCTATCACGAAACCTCCAACAGCCACCCCTGCAACGTCCTTTAGGACATCGCCGAGGTCTATAGCCATGGCCGGAGCGGAGAGTATAGACCAAGACAACATAGAAGCCGCGATCAGGCGGCGTACACCACTTTTGAGTGAAATCATAGACTGTCGACCTCGCTTTTCGGTTTTTCTAAATTATCGGTATCGCCTGTTCCGACAACCTCGGTGGGCACTATAAGGCTCTGTAGTCCCTCCGGCACAGGGTATGACAGAGGGGAGGACTGATCCCCAACCTCGAGGTGGAAGACGGTTCCCTCCGCTATCTCCTTGACGTCGCCTCGGATCAAAAATCCACCGGCAAGGCCCACAGGACCTAAGAGTATCGCTCCCACCAGGCTTCCACCTGCGGCGGCTATCTGGGCCTTTTCAGCCTCAGCTGCCTTCACCGCCTCCTCGCCGACCAGAAGGGGAACAGGCACTAGAGACGGAGGCAATAGAGTGTCAAACACGAAGGAAACCTCTCCTGGACGGCCAAAACTCCTGGGCTTAGAGACCTTTGAAACTGTCCCTTGGGCGATGGACCCCTTGGGGGCAACCAGATAGGACCCCACTACGAGGTCTTTGGTCAAAACACCTTCAACCACATCCCCGACGGCTACGTTAGAGGGTGAGATGGTCCTGGAAAGGGACACCCTTACCACGGTGCCCTTGGAAAGAGACGCGGGCTCCCATCGAACCGGCTCTGTAACCAAGAGACTCAATAGACGTTCCAGTCTCATAGCCACAGGTCCCTCTCCCATAGCCTCTCCCTCGAGCTTTCTCTCCAGGCCCCGAATCCTGTCCGTGACGGACCTGGTAGGCTGGGATTTCTGCTCCGTTATCCACTCCGCGATGGCCAGCTTGAACAGCAAAGACGGCTGGGTATCGCTTCCCTTCTCCAGAAAGTTCACCACAGCGGTCTGCCTCTCGGCGATAGTACCGGGCAGCTCTCGCCCAAATAGGGTTTTCTCCAGATCGCTCAGCCTGGATATAAGCCCTCCCGATCTAACATCTCCGTAGATGACCCTCTCCATATCGTCGAGCCTCTGAAAGGCCGGAACCTCCTCCGAAGCCCAGGAGGCCCCAGCAAAAAGGCAAACAACGGCACAAAGGACGAAAAATCTGGTTATCTTGATCAAAGCGACATACCTCCCGATACTTATCATAACGCCGCCTTTATAAGCCCCATAAACAGAGGGTGAGGCTTGACTGGGCGGGATTTGAACTCCGGATGAAACTGCACTCCGACGTACCAAGGGTGGCCCTCAAGCTCGACTATCTCCACCAAGTCCTTATCGGAGTAGACCCCTGCGACTCTTAGTCCGGCAGCCTCAAGACGCTCTCTATAGTCGCCGTTGAACTCATAACGATGGCGGTGGCGTTCCATAACGTGGTCGACCCCGTAGGCCTCCCTCACCTTCGTCCCATCC
>JAQUTB010000311.1 GCA_028709985.1 Dethiosulfovibrio sp. | reverse complement strand
CCCGATGGGATCGTCAATCGGTCAAGGTCAGGCTTGTCCCCGGTCTCGACGTACCAGTCCTCTAAAAACACAGACTGAAGCTGTCTTGCCACGGGACCCTCATGCTTTATAGACATATCCCGCCATACGAGATCCCTGTGTCCGTACCTAGGGTCTATCATGTTGTGAGATCCTGTATAGGCCACCGACCCGTCAACTATAGCGAGTTTCCTGTGGTTCCTGAGGTCGAACCTGGCGGCGTGACGCCTGAAGATGCTGGCTGGAAGGGCCTCCGTCACCTTTACTCCCTTGCTCTTTATCCAGTCTAGGATCCCCTGTTTGGCCAGGTCGCTGGATCCCACCGAGTCCACCATCAGACGGCAGTCCAACCCCCTCTCGGCTGCCCTGATAAGCGCCTCCATAACCGGCCCCCCGACGTTGTCGTCGGCGAATATGTAGTAGAGAAGGTCCACGTGCCTTGTGGCTCGGTCTATGTCCGACACCAGCATGGAGGACAGGTCCTTGGCCTTCGATATGAGGGTTCCGTGATTTCCCCCCACTATGGACATATGCCCCAGGGTCTCAGCCAGGCTGGATATACGGTGCAGCGACGGTGGCAGCTCTGGCTGTGAGTCGCAGAGGGTCCTTTTGCACTTTATCCTAAGGTCCTTCATCTGCTTAAGAAGTTCAGAATGCCTTTTCATCCTTTTTTGGGGAAGAAGGTTTGAGCCCATGGCAAGGTATATCATCGTGCAGGGCCAGGGCCAGAAAAAAATCACCATCAGCCAGGCCATAGCAGCGGTTGGAGTGTGTCTCATAGGGACCAAGGCCAACATGACAAAGCGGATTATCCAGGAGGTAACGCCATGAAGGGCAAGCAAAATCAGCCAAAACTCGTGGTCCGTTATTAAGTTAGTCATATTAGCTCTTTCCCCTTTCGGTTTGGGAGATCTTGAGGTCGCATACTAGGGGGAGGTGATCTGAAAGATTCGTCCGTGGGACGAAAAACGACTCCATCTCTATGTCGGGAGATACCAGGATAAAGTCCAGCTCCTTTCTGGGCTTTCGGCACGGGAACGTCGGGATCCCCCCTCTGTTGACCGTTGACATCCCCTCCTTCATCAGAGGCGCCAGCTCTCCCGGCCCACTAAGTGTGTTGTAATCACCCGCTATTATCATGGGACCTTTTCTAGAAGAGCAGATCTTTCTCAGCTCCTCTATCTGGTGTCTCCTGCTGGGCCTGCCCAGGGAGAGGTGAACCAAAACCATGGAGAATCCCTTGAACTCAGCCTCCAGGGCGTTTCTTTTCATCCCTCTTCCAAGGTCGTGACATGTTACCTTTATGGGACTTTCTTTCGATATAATCGCGTTGCCCTGGCTTTTGAGCAGCGGCAGCTTTGAGAGGCCGTTGCCGTATTTGACCGCGAAGCGGCTCTCGCCACCTACGGCGTTTGCTACAACCTCGGCCTGACAGATGCCTCTTTGGCGGAAGGACCCTCCGTCAGCCTCGACCAGGCCGATCAGGTCGGGGGACAGACCCTCCAAAAAGTCCTTTATGTCCTCGAACCGCCTGGAAGAACGCCTTAAGCTCCCTGAAAATGGGAGGGGAAGGTGGTACGACAACCCAGTCCCGGTGCCGTACCTAACGTTGTATATCACGAGTCTCATGTGAGATCATATCCTCTCTTTTTGTCCCTGCCTTGACGGATCAATGTTAGCCGTCATCCCCTCTAGAATCAAGGGGATCGCTCGGCCATTTGAGGTGTAAAGGACCATTGTGATATTATCCTAGTTAGATCGATAAAGAGAGGGGGGATGTACTTTGATCGACACGAAAAAAAACGTGCTTTTGGCCGGCAACGGCATCGTCTCTTTGCAGGACGAGAAGGCGATTTTGGAGGATATGGGCTATAGCGTCATAATGGCCGATAGTTCTCAAAAGGCTCAGGCTATCGTCGATGCCGAGATAGGGCTTGACCTGGCTTTCTTTGCGTCCGACATTGGGGTAATCCATTCCCTGAAGGGTATCCCTGTGTTTTTTTTGTGTGATCCTTCCCTCGAACCGCCCCAAGGGTATCTGTCCATAAAGAGGGGCTCGGATAAATCGGTTTTCGAATCGGTCATCAAGGAGGCCCTCTACTCCCGTGAGCCGGGAAAACTGCCTCCCGATAGGATGGGACTTTTTGAGGCTTTGGTGGAACAGATAGACGATATAGTGGTTGTGAAGGACCTAAACATGAAGATCGTCGCGGCGAACCAGGCTCTGGTAAAGGCGATCGGAAAATCGTCGATCTCCGAGATACTTGGGAAGTCCGACGACGAGATATTCGGCATCCCGGCGGACAAAGATCCGGTCAAGAGCTACATGGCCGACGAAGGGCACGCACAGACCCTATCCCAGGGAGAGTATATCCTGAGGGAGGAGCCTCTTATATGCCCTGGTGGTGAGGTCAGAATTCTACTGACGAAAAAATACCCCATCTACGACGAAAAGGGCCGTCTTGCCGGGACCGGCAGCATCTCTCGGGATATAACCGAGCGGAAGGCTATGGAAGAGGATGTCCAGCGACTTTTAGACGAGAAGGAGGTTGTCCTGCGGGAGGCCCATCACAGGATCAAAAACAACATGAACACCATGATGAGCCTGCTGTCGCTCCATGCCTGGTCCTTGAGGGATCCCGACGCCGTTATGGCTCTTGAGGACGCAAAAAACAGGCTAGGGGCTATGGCCCTGCTGTACGACAGACTGTACCGCTCTGGAAGGGTCCAATCCGCCTCGGTGAGGGAATATCTTCCCTCCCTGGTTGAGGAGATAGTCGAGACCTTCCCCTTGGCCAGCAGCCTATCCACGTCCGTCGAGGTGGATGACGTGGTCCTGCCCGCCGGGACTCTGTCCAGCCTCGGAATATTGGTCAACGAGAT
>JAQUTB010000310.1 GCA_028709985.1 Dethiosulfovibrio sp. | reverse complement strand
GCTGACCCCCTTGAAAAACTCCCCGACGTGAGAGCCGACACCGACGGACAGGACGAACCCCATAACCTTGCCGATAGACCCCCTGTGTACCGGCCACTGGGCCCCTTTGGCCCCCACGGTGGGCTCGCCGTTGACCCAACAGGCCGGGGAAATGCCCCTCTCCCTGAAGAACTCAGCCACCTCGGGCAAAGCCCCTCTCATGCCTAAAGAGAGATTCTCCTCGTCGGGGACCGCCAAAAAGGCCACGTTACAGGGAGCCCCCACCGAATCCCACCTCTCCATGAGGGCTAAAAACACCGCCAAACCGCACTTCATATCGGCGGTCCCTCGGCCAAACAGCCAGCCCGCCTCCAGATCGGACCGGACCGACTCGGGCAAATCCCTGCCAGCCAGAGCCGAACCTAAGGCCACAGGATCGAAAGCCAGAGGGGCCAGATCCCTGTAGACCGCCGGTGAGACCACGTCGAAATGGCCCGTAAGCCCCACCGTCACAGAGGACGACGGACAGGCCATATAGGCGAAAACCGCCTTCTTGCCCCCACATTCCACCAGTCTCAGGGCCGAACCATATCCGGAGAAGCACCGAAACCTACCCAACAGGGAAAATATAAACTCCGCCGCCGCATCCTCCTGGTCCGAACCGGAAACGCTTTTTATGGCGCAAAGATCCAACAATAGCTCCTTAGCTCGATCTGCTACGTCCATCAGGAAAACCTCCTTCGGAAATCCTTCCATCCGAACGAATTATACTAAAAAAACGCAGACCATCAAAACAAAAACTAAAGTTCGTCCCGCACCAAAGGCATGCTCATACAACGAGGGCCCCCACGGCCCCTGGACAGCTCTGAGCTGGGCATAGTGTGGGTCACTATTCCGTACTCCTGCAACAGCCGATTGGTGGAGTGGTTTCTGGAATAGACCACCACCTCGCCGGGGGCTATGGCCAGGGTGTTGGACCCGTCGTTCCACTGCTCCCTGGGGGCATCTATGGGATCCCCTCCGGCACAGCGAATCAATGTCACGTCGTCCAGGCCCAAGGTGGACTTAAGGATATCCTCAAGGGTGGCGGTCATCTCCTCTATCTCCAGGCCCTTTGCACCTCTGGTGATGGAGAAAACCTGCAACGGCCCCTCTATCTCCGGGTGGATGGTGAACTTATCCCGATCCACCATGGTAAACACAGTGTCCAAGTGCATAAAGGCCCTCTTTTTGGGGATGTTGAAGGCTAAAACAGTCTTAAAACTTTCGTCCTCCCGGAGTATCCTGTTTGCCAAGGTCTCCACCGACGCCGCGTCGGTCCTCTGGGATACCCCAATGGCGAGAACCTCGGGGCTCAGGATAAGCTCGTCCCCTCCCTCCAGAGAGGTCTTTTCGTCCCGGTCGAACCAGAAGGGAATGGCACAGTCCTTGAACCTGGGGTGATACTCAAAGATGTACTTGGCGAACAGGGTTTCGCGGTTTCTTGTGTCGGTCCTCATGTGGTTTAAGGTTATTCCTGTCCCGATGGTCGCAAAGGGATCTCTGGTAAAGTAGAGGTTAGGCAGAGGATCGACGGCGAAAAGGTTATGGCTGTCCAACCTGTCAGCAAGGGAAAGGGGATGCTCCCCTTTAAGCTCCGACCGACGGACGCCGGACATCATCCAGTCCACCATAGAGCGGGGATCCAGGCTCAAAAAGAAATCTCTCAGGTTATCCCTGGTTCCCTTGCCCGGTATTCCAGCCTCGGACAGAAACTCGTCGACAAAGTGTTTTTTAATCTCGTCGTCAACGATGGCCTCGGCTATGAGGTTTTCAAGGTAAAGCACCTCGACTCCCTTATCGGTGAGGATCTTGGCGAAGGCATCGTGCTCCTGTCTAGCCACCTCCAGATAGGGTATATCGTCGAAAAGCAGCCGGGACATAAGGTCGGGAGTTAGGTTTTCAATCTCTCTACCAGGTCTGTGGAGCAACACCGAACGGAGTCGGCCTATCTCGGAAGTTACCTTCAGCGGTGACTGTCTCATCAAAAAACCTCCTAGCCTAGTTTTATATAAAAAGTCTACCTTATAAACTCGACATGTCAATAGGTTTATTGACACAAAAGACCATAAAAAGGTCGACCCCTTTAAAACCCCGTCAACACGGGGCTAAAACATATACCGAGATACAAAATCTCAAAATCAGTGAACCGAGATAAACTAAACTGGGCAACTACAGTTCAGCCACAAAGCAGACGATGAAATAAAAAAGGCCCATAAAGAGGAGGAATGATGATGAGCGACTTCGGAAAACTTGCACCGGTGGGATCGGTCTCCCCGATAAAGATGAGAAAGGTTGAGAGACGGGAAAAAGACGGAAGAGAGGGAAACAGGGACTGGCAGGACGAACTGGAACAGCAGATGCAAAAAGGACACGAAGATGAGCCCCAGGAGCAGGAAAAAGACGAACAGGAACCGGCGGAAAAGGACGGTAAAAAAGTCGCTCCCCCTCCCAGCAGACCGATAGTCATCCACAACCACCTGGACGTCAAAGCGTGATAGAATAATCGAGGACTAACATTTCTCTTTAAGAAGGTGAGTTAATGGCAAACAAGGAAAGAATAATCCTCTCCCCCCCTCACATGAGTGGCGACGAGCTTAAATTCGTACACCAGGCCTTCGACTCAGGCTGGATAGCTCCTCTAGGTCCTCAGGTGGACCATTTCGAGGAGGAGACCTGCGACTACATAGGGAGGCCCAAGGCCCTGGCCCTCAGCTCAGGAACCGCCGCCCTTCACCTAGGGCTCAGGCTCCTGGGAGTAGGGCCCGGGGACATAGTCCTCTGTTCCTCCCTGACCTTCATAGCCTCGGTGACTCCGGTCAAGTTCCTAGGAGCCGAGCCCTACTTCGTCGACTCCGACGAGGAAACCTGAAACATGTCCCCT
>JAQUTB010000309.1 GCA_028709985.1 Dethiosulfovibrio sp. | reverse complement strand
GGCTGGATCTTCTCGCTGGATTTATGGGGAGGCCGGAGACAGGCAGCCTATCCTCGCAGAGCAGGATCTCCCTGCCGTCCTCATCCTGTCCTCTACCGTTTAGGACCTTGCCTATCAGATTGGGGCCTACCGGGACCTTGACGACGCTTCTTTCCATCCAGACCGTGGTTCCACCGGTCGGCAACCCCATAGATCCGTCGAACAACTGAACTATGCATAGATCTCCCTCTATCTGGAGTATCTGCCCCTTTCGGGATCTGTCGCCGTCCTCCACCGTCACCAATTCGCCGTACCCAGCGTTTTTAACTCCCTTGACGAACAGCAGAGGACCAGCCATTCCCGATATCCCTGAGTATCCCTCTCTATACAGACGCATCGGAAATCACCACCACAGAACTTTTAAGATCGTCGGTCAGTAACTCCAACCACCGGGAGAACTTATCCTGAAGATCCTCGACTCCAAGACCACGAAGGGACAATAAATCTTTTATCATAGGTTTTTTTGAGATCACATCAAAGCCACAGCCATCGCCTATCAAATCGAGGACGGCCAGGTCGAGGTCTCTCATGCAGCGAAGAAGGCAGGCCTGAACCGCTATACTGCTTGAGGCATCGGCGGGGTCGAAGGCGTTTTGCTGGAGATAAACTGATTTTATTATCTCCACGAAGGCCAAGGTCCACTTGTCCCTCTCCGAAAGACCGTCCCGTCCGACCAACTGCACCAGATTTTTTAACGCCTTTTCCGAAGAGAGTCTCTCCCTTATGAACATCTTCAGGTCGCCCCAGTCAGGAGACGTCTTCAGATAGTATCCTTCAAGCTCTTTATCGTAAAGGCTGTAGCTCTGATTCCAATTTATGGAGGGGAAATGTCTCTGCTGAGCAAGGGACTTATCCAGCGCCCAGAAGACACCCGATAGCCGTAAACTGGCCTGAGTGACCGGCTCGGAAAAATCCCCTCCGGCTGGGGATACGGCGTTTATGACGGTTATCGAGCCTTCCCTGGAGGGACTTCCTAACAAAGATGCCTTTCCAGCCCTCTCGTAGTACTCCGCTAGCCTGGTCCCTAGGTAGGCTGGATATCCCTCCTCTCCTGGCATCTCCTCGAGCCTTCCCCCGATCTCCCTGAGAGCCTCGGCCCATCTCGACGTAGAGTCGGCCATTATGGCGACGTTCAACCCCATATCCCTGTAGTACTCAGCCACGGTCATGCCTAAATACACGCTGGCCTCCCTGGCCGCCACAGGCATATTGGAGGTATTGGCGATCAGGACCATCCTGTCCATCAGAGGGGAGTCCCTGTACGGATCCATCAGAGTGGGAAACTCCTCGAGTACCTCGGTCATCTCGTTTCCCCTCTCTCCGCAGCCGATATAAACTATAACGTCAGCGTTGCACCACTTCGCTATGGACTGCTGAGTAACGGTCTTCCCAGTTCCAAATCCACCGGGGAGGACCGCCGCCCCACCCTGGGCTAAGGGGAACAGGGTGTCCAAAACCCTTTGCCCCGTCACCAAAGGGGAGCTAAGAGGTAGCCTCTTAGCTATGGGGCGGGCTCTTCTGACGTCCCATCTCTGGCACATAGGTATCGGTTCTCCATCGCAGATAGCTATCGTGTCAGATACAGAGTAGTCACCCTCAGTGGCCACATAGGACAGAATCCCACCTGGATGGTTGGGAGGCAAGGTGATGAGGTTATCGATAGCGGGGCACTCTTTCACCACGCCAAGCACGTCCCCTGGGGATACCCTAGCCCCTTCGGAAATGGCAGGGATGAATTTCCACTTTCTCTCTTGGTTCACGGAGGACAGGGTTTTCCCTCTCTCCAAAAAGGCTCCATCGGAGCCCAAGGTCCTTAGAGGACGGCCTATTCCGACCAGCACCGACCCTAGAAGCCCCGGAGCGAGCTCAACGGACAACAGTTTGCCGGTAAAGTAGACAGGATCTCCAACCAAAAGACCGTCGGGACTCTCGTATATCTGGATATCCACCACATTTTCCCTTATCCTTATGACCTCTCCTAAGAGCCCCTGAGGACCGACATTGACGACCTCGTACATAGATACGGAAAAGTCGACTCTAGTTTTAATCACAGGACCTGCTATTCCCCAAACGCTGGACTTGTTGGTCATACACCTTCCTCCCCGATCATAAGAGTAGGCAGTGAGACCCATATCGGGGTCACCATATCCTCAAGCTTTTTTCTAAGCGGCAGAGGTACATCACAAAACCATCGCTCTTCCGTAATTACGCAGGCTATATTCGATCTGGACAGCAGCTCCGGCAATACCGAGGCTATTTCTCCAGGGTCCTCGCAAAGGATCGGGGTGATCCCCATGATCCCCCATAGATCTATAAAAAAACGCCTTCCTAAAACCACAGCCTGAACGCTTTTCTTTACGTCGGACATTTCATAGCCTCCATAGGAGTCTCCTGATTCTTTCAGGTGGAAGATTGGCAGATAGCCCCACAGCAAGTATCTCCATATTTCGCCATTCCAAAACTTGTCTCGCCATGTAGGCGATCGCTACGCCGATACCGAGGATATCGGAGCGAAAAAGCCCTATCTGCCACCGTAAAAACTCGTTTTGGAGAAATCGACCTAAAACGGGAAAGGTTATTCCAGGTGTCAGAGCCGAACTGGACCACAAGCTGCCGGACAAAAGGCCGTAAACATCCCTGTTTTTTTCGAGGATATCTATACCAATCGTGCCTCCTGAAAGGTAGTCGCCCGCTTTTATCTCTGACCCAACACCCTTCCTGAACCAGATCTGTATGTTCCACAGATATATCGACCTGGCTAAAAACTCCCCTACAGTAAGCTTTCCCGGAGAGACACCGCCCAGCGGCTTTAAACACCACTCGATTATGCCCGACATATAACATCTCTCAGCGTCAAAAAAACTACCGGTATG
>JAQUTB010000308.1 GCA_028709985.1 Dethiosulfovibrio sp. | reverse complement strand
GATCAAGGAGATAAAGGGGGCGTAGGGAGATGTTCAAAAACGCAAAGCTAGCCGTCAAAATATCCTTCGGATTCGGACTGGTTCTTTTAATAGCCATAATAATAGGGAGCCTAGGGATATTCAACATGAAAAACGTCCAAAAAGAGGCGACCCAGCTGGCCAAGATGAACGTCCCCGAGATCGACCTAGCCAGCAGGATAGAGCGACGGGCAAGGGCCACCATGTACGAGATAAGGGGATACGGCTACACGGAAAACAACGCCATGCTCGCCTCCGGCAAGGAGCATCTATCTAGGCTGATCGAACTGACCTCGGAGGCTCAAAAGCTAGTCTCCTTATACCCCCAAGATCTGAGAAACTTTGGTGAATCGGCCCAAACCGCCCAAAGACAGGCTGAGGCATACAGCCAACTCATTAATGACACCGAAAACAACATCGCCAGGATGAAAGAGATAAGGGGAAGACTCGACACAGCTGCGGCAAACTTCATAGGATCCGCCTCCGGTTACCTGAGCGAGATGAACCGCAAGATGGAGGAGCACATAGCCTATTCGGACTTAGCGGCGCTGAAGGGCAGGCTGGACAAGATCAACGGCATAAACAACGTCCTGGACCTGGGCAACGAGGTCAGGATCGGGACGTGGCGAGGCCTTGCTGAAAGGAACCCCAAGGAGATAAAGGAGAATCTCGCTACCTTCGAAAAGATAGACTCAGTCATCTCGTCCCTAAGGGCCACCACGCCCCAACAGGAAGACCTGGAGAGCCTTGACCAGGTATCGCAGTACGCCAAAAACTACGCATCCTCAATGATGGAATTGGCCCAGGCCTTCGAGCTTAACGAGAGTCTGGCGTCGAAGAGGGTCCAGGTAGGGGACCAGATACTTTCCCTCGCTGAAAAGGAAGCCAGAAATGGCATGGATGGAACGGTCAAGGTGGCAGAGGAGGCAGTCTCAAGCCTCTCCGCCGCTTCCACTGTCCTTATCATAGGTCTTATAGCAGCTGTTATCATAGGCACGCTTCTGGCCTTCGTCATAACCTTAAGCATCACGAAGCCTATAGGCAGGATATCCCAGACACTGTCAGAGGGGGCTAGCCAGGTGGCCTCAGCTTCTGGTCAGCTCTCGGAGGCGAGCCAGCAGCTGGCGGAGGGAAGCTCCGAGCTGGCATCCTCCATAGAGGAGACATCTGCGACGCTGCAACAATCGTCCTCCATGGTGAGGCAGAACAACGAGAACACAAAACAGGCGGCCAACCTCTCCCGCCAGGCTATGGAGTCCGCAGAGGGCGGCAACAGAGAGATGAGCGAGATGATGATCTCCATGGGAGAGCTCAAAAAATCCAGCGACGACATAGCCAAGATAATCAAGGTTATAGACGAGATAGCCTTCCAGACCAACATACTGGCACTGAACGCGGCGGTCGAGGCTGCCAGGGCAGGAGAGGCCGGGATGGGATTCGCCGTGGTGGCGGAGGAGGTCCGTAACCTGGCACAGAGGAGCGCCCAGGCGGCCAAGGACACAGCCTCCATAATAGAGACCAACATAGAGCTGTCTCAGGCGGGTGTCGCAGTGGCGGAGAAGGTGAAAGCGTCCCTTGAGGAGATATCGACAGGATCCAGAAAGGTCAGCGAACTGGTGGACGAGATAACAGCCGCCAGCCAGGAGCAGGCCCAGGGGATAGAGCAGATCAACAAGGCCATCCTACAGATGGACCAGGTAACCCAAAATACCGCGTCGAACGCCGAGGAGAGCGCGTCCGCCTCTGAGGAGCTAAACGCCCAGGCTGAGAGCATGAAGGAGGCGGTGCAGAGCCTCATCGCCCTGATAAACGGGGCCTCCGCCGGTGCGGTCAACATTGGAATAGCGGCTCCGAGCTACAGCCATAAACAGCCGAAGAGACCGGCGCTCCATCAGGGATACTCTCAAAAGCCCAAGCCATCAGCGAAGGTCCGACAGCCAAAACTAGAGGGCTCTCACGTCGTCCATCCCGAAGACGTTATACCACTGGAGGACGATCTACAGGATTTTTAAGGTGAAGTCATGCAGCTTAAGCCCATGACGGACAGCCAATTTTTAAAATATCAGGACCTCATATACCGTCGACTGGGAATCCTCTACAAGGAAGAGAAGAGGGACATGCTCCTGGGTAAGGTCTCAAAACACATGAGAGCCATGGAGATCGAGGGATATGACCAGTTCTTCCAGATCATAAGAGGCTCAAAAGAGGACGACCAGGTCTGGACCGATCTGGTGGACGACATCACGATTCATACCACCAACTACTTTAGGGAGAGAAACCACTTCGACTACATCTCCCGAAACGTCGAGACGATCCTGAAGAGCAACCCGAGAATCCTTCAAAGGGCGGAGGTCCGAGGCTGGAGCTCCGCCTGCTCCACCGGCGAAGAGGCCTACACCATGGCGATGGTACTTAAGGACTCTATGGGGGACAGAGCGACCCCCAAGGTCCTGGCGACGGACGTCAGCAAGGGATCGGTCGCAAAGGCGATGAAGGGAGAGTATCGAAAGGACATAAGGAAGGACGTAGACCCCCTAATACTCCAGAGATACTTCACCAAGGCCGGTGAGCACTACAGGGTAAACCAGGAGATCAGGAGGTTCATAACCTTCAGGAGCTTCAATCTGGCAGAGCAGTTTCCCTTCAGGGACAGCTTCGACATAATATTTTGCAGAAACGTGATGATCTACTTCTCGCCGGAGATGCAGCAATCCCTGCTGAACAAGCTCTACAGGGCTTTGACACCTGGGGGGTTGCTTTTCATCGGACACTCGGAAAGCCTTATAGGAAAGGTCCACAGATTTCAGTACATCCAGCCCACTGTCTACATGAGGTGATACAAGCGCCTCAGGGAGAGGAGGATACAGCCTGTGAAGATATTGGGTTTTGAGGACG
>JAQUTB010000307.1 GCA_028709985.1 Dethiosulfovibrio sp. | reverse complement strand
ACCGAAAAGACGAGATAGGTGAGCTTGGCCACTCCATACAGGCCCTGACCGAGGACATGAGGGGTCAGATAGTGGCCATGGCGGACGTTTCTACGTCTCTGTCCACGTCGGCCTATCAGATCTCCGCCGCGGTCTCTCAGGTCACCGCCAGCGCGGAGGAGACCTCTGCCGCCGTCGTACAGACAACTGCGACTATGGAGGAGGTCCGATCCACCGCGGCACTGACCGATAAAAAGAGCAAAGACGTGGCGGAGAACGCCCAAAAAGGCATAAAGGTCGTCCACAAGGGAAAGGACGCAACTGAAAAGCTCCTCGCCGGTCTCAATAAAATAGGGGATCAGATGAACTCCATAGCGAAGACCATAGTCAGGCTCAGCGAACAAAGCCAGGAGATCGGAGATATAACCGATACGGTCGAGGACCTGGCGGAACAGTCCAACCTGCTGGCGGTTAACGCCGCGGTTGAGGCGGCCAAGGCAGGGGAAGAGGGAAGAGGCTTTGCCGTCGTCGCTCAGGAGATAAAGGCTTTAGCGGAACAGTCAAAACAGTCCGCTAAAGAGGTCCAAAAAATCCTCAGAGAGATCCAAAAGGCCACAGACGCAGCGGTGATGGCCACAGAGCAGGGGGCCAAGGCGGTGGAGGAGGGAGCCAAAGAGGCCACTCCGTCTAGGGACTCCATACAGGAGATAACCAGAGGGTTTGGCGAGATGTCCCACGCTGCCACGGCCATAGCAAACTCCAACAACGAGCTTCTCAGTGGGGTCGATCAGGTTCTGACCGCCATGGAGAACGTCAAGGAAGCCGGAATACAGAACCTGGCTGGGATGAAGGACGTGGAGAGGGCAGCCAAGGGGCTTAAGGATATGGGACAGACCCTCTCAACCCTGATCAACCGGTATCAGGTCTAGATCGTGAAGATGGAGATCCAAAAGTGAATCCCTCCGATCTCGAGTTTATCCAGGAGCTTCGGCAGGATTTTCTCCTGGAGGCGGAGGAACACCTTCACACCATAACCTCCGGCCTCCTGGAGCTTGAGAACTCACCGACCCCATCGGACAAGGTGGTGGAATCGGTGTATCGGGCGGCACACAGCCTTAAAGGAGCCGCCCACGCCGTGGAGATGCCCAAGGTTGCCTCACTGTGTCAGTCGATGGAGGGGGTGTTCTCGAAGCTGAAGGATAAAACCCTCTCCATCGAGGAAAAGGATTTCGACCTACTTCAGCGGTCCATGAACTGCCTATCGACCCTTATCTCGGACCCAGACCACGACGATAGCGAGGCGAGGTCTCTGGCCAAATCTATGGACGATCTAAAAAACGGATCCCCCAAGGAGGTCAGCTTCTCCCTCTCTATGCAACCATCTACCGCCGCCCAAAAGGACCCGGAGGACAATTTGCCCACGCCCACCGCGACACCTACCTCTCACCAGGAAAATCACCAGGTCACGACGGGAGACACGGTTAGGGTAAAGTCGGCAAAAGTGGACTCGCTTCTCCTCCAGGCGGAGGAGATGATCTCGGTAAACCTGGCGATAGATCAGAGGATCTCCGAGACCATGGAGGTTATGTCCCTCATAGAGGATTGCAAGAGGTCCCTCCATCAGGAGGATCCAGGGACACTAAAGCAATCCTTTCAATCCCTGGAGACAGCCATAAGAAAAGTAATAAAAGCCCTTTCCCTGGACGGAAAGGCAGCCCGAGTCCTGCTGGACAGGCTTCTTAGAGACGCTAAAGCCGTTGTAATGCTCCCCTCCTCCACCATAATCCAGTCCTTTCCCAAGATGGTCAGAGACCTATCGAAGACTATGGGGAAGGACGTGGATTTTCAGGTTACAGGCGGAGAGGTCGAGGTGGACAAGAGGATCCTGGAGGGGATGAAGGACCCCCTTATACACCTGATAAGAAACGCTCTGGATCACGGCATAGAGAAGCCTGACGAGAGGGCCGCATCGGACAAACATCCACAGGCATCCCTAAAACTGTCTTTTTCCTACACCGACAGCGGGCAATTGGACATTATCCTCACCGACGACGGAAGAGGCATAGACCGTAATAGGCTAAGAGAGAAAGCGGTATCATCAGGGATAATGTCCGAGGAGCAGGCCCGGTCCCTCGGGGACGAAGAGGCACTAAACCTCATTTTTAGATCCGGCTTCTCCACCAGCGCCCTTATAACCGATATATCCGGAAGGGGCCTTGGAATGGCCATAGTCAGGGAAAACGTTGAGTCTTTGGGCGGCTCTTTGTCCCTTTCGTCTGAGACGGGCAAGGGAACCTCCTTCAGGATCAAACTTCCCCTCTCTATGGCTACTTTCAGAGGGGTCCTCGTGGAGGAAGGGGGAAGACCTTTCGTGATACCCACATCCCAGGTTGTCAGGGTCTCTCAGGTCCACTCCGACCGAATCAGGTCCCTGGAGGGCAGGGAAGCCATAGATATAGAGGGGGTTACCTACCCCCTCGCCAGGCTCGGGGATATAATCGGCCTTGACAGAAACGAAAAGGACGAGGTATCCCCATTCCCAGTCGTGGTGGTGTCGTCCAGCTCATCGTCCTTCGCATTTGCTGTCCAGTCGGTAAAAGGGGAACAGGAGATACTTCTCAAGGGGCTTGGGCCTCAGCTCATGAAGGTTCCATTCGTATCGGGGGCAACCGTCATGGGATCTGGGAAGGTAGTTCCGGTCCTTAGGGTAAAAGATCTGGTACAGAGGGCTTCGGAGAGAAAATCGGCCTTCTCCACAGTGAAGGTTGATGAAACCCCTCCTTCTGTGTTATTGGTGGAGGACTCTATAACCTCCAGGACTTTACTGAAGAACATACTGACCGCGTCGGGATACCTGGTCCAGACAGCGGTAGACGGCCAGGAGGGATTTGATCTTTTCTCTAAAGGATCGTTCGACATAGTGATATCCGACGTAGA
>JAQUTB010000306.1 GCA_028709985.1 Dethiosulfovibrio sp. | reverse complement strand
TCCCGGCTCTACGGCTGGCACGACCCCCTCTCGGTCTCCCTGACCGGTATAATAGGGGCCAGAGGGGGAATCTCCTGGACCACCTTTGGCCACACCGGCCAACCGGTCCCCGTAACCGCCGAGGGAGAGGGCCAGGACCTGTTCTCCGGCTCCTACGACAACACCGACATACCAAAAAAGATCCTGGCCGCCATGGAGATGGAGGTAGGCAGAAAGGACTGATTCAGATGAAGGGCGAAACCAGAGGCAAAATGAAGTCATCTAAATCCCGATCTGGGCTTTTCTTGCGTAAGCTGACTATAAATAATTTTAAATCCATAAAAAAGATCGAGATGGACCTAGGCCAGCTAAACATATTCGTCGGTGCCAACGGATCGGGCAAAAGCAACATCCTTGAGGCCATAGGAATGCTTTCCGCCGCTATCTCCGGCGAGGTCAGCTACTCCTCCCTTGCGGATCGAGGTGTCCGGCTCTCCACAGCGGATATCTTCAAATCCAGCTTTGAAGGAGAGAAAAGGGTAAAAACCATCCGCTTTGAGTCCGAGTTCGACGATTTTATATACGATGTTAGCCTGGAGGCCTCTAAAAAGGCGGGCAACCTGTTTTACTACTTTGCCGAAAAACTGGCCCGACAGGGTAATAACATAGCCAGCAGGTCCAACAGTGGGGCTACAGTGAACTCCAGTGCCGTAGACAAACTTGACTCAGACCTGAGTGTTCTGCTCTACGCCAGGATAAACAACCTTATGGAAAAGGACATCTCCGACTCTCTGGACGGCCTAAAGAAATTCGCCATATATGCCCCCACCACACCGATCCTCAGAGGGATAAGCCCCGACGTCAGTCAAAAAGCCCCTCTAGGCCTCTATGGAGGCAGTTTGGCCGGGGCCTTCAGAGATCTCCTGAGGTCCAGCTCTAAGGGGAAAGAATTGGATAAATTTCTGTCTCTGTTTAATTGGATTAAGGGAATAGACGTGTCTGCCCCAGATCAGAGGGTGCAGTCGTCCCATGTTCACACAGGCGATAAAGTCATAACCGTAACCGACTCTTTCATGAGAAAGGATTTTAACTCCCTCTACGGCTACGACGTCAGCGAGGGAGTCCTGTACATAATATTTATGCTGGTACTTCTGTATCACCGGGATACCCCAAAAATATACGCACTGGACAACGTGGACAGTGCCCTTAACCCCGCTATGATCAAGAAGTTTATCGAACTCACCTCCTCCCTTCTTGACGACCAGGGCAAACAGCTCTTTATGACAACACACAATCCGACAACTCTGGACGGAATTGACCTTTTTAACGAAAATCATCGTCTCTTCGTCGTAGAGAGGGATAAAAAGGGCTTTACCGAGGTCCACAGGATCAAACCCCCTGAAGGAATGACCAAAGAGGAGTGGCGGGAAAAGTTTAGAGGAATTCCTCTGTCCCAGATCTGGCTATCCGGTGCCTTTGGAGGTTTCCCAGAGATATGACAAGGCTTGGCATAGTGTGCGAAGGGCTTACCGACGTGGTTATAATCACTGAACTGATAGATGAGATTTCCCCTGATAGTTCGTACAGGGTGATAAAACCTTATCTGGATGCCACTACAGGAGAGTACGAATCGTGGGGTTGGACCAATATAAGGCTCTGGTGCGAGCGGAATTCCGGCAGATCTGTAGAAATTGAACCGGATTTTTTTAGGGCAGGAGCTCCAGGGATCGTCATGCAGACAGTGAGCGTCGATATATGGACTCAGAATTCCGTCGAAACGATCTGTATCCAAATGGACACGGACATCGCGGAAAAAATCGACACAAAACGTGGCTTTACGAACTATATGTCCAGCGTGGAAGGGGCTAGCAGGAGAAACTATTGCGAGAAACACATACTCAAGTGGCTAAAAACCGATGCAAGGGATGATCTTTTTCTCATCCTTCCCACCATGGCTCTGGAGACATGGATTATAGCTGCCTTCGATCGGATCAACGCTCATGATGTCTTTGGGGATAGCGAAGTGGACTACCTAGCCCTAGATCCCAAGAAATTTATGGGTTATCTCTCTCGCTGTCGCCACATAAGGTCCAAGGAGAAAACTCTTGAAGATTATAGGAATAACCTGTGGCCTATAGTCAGAGATGGAATGGAAAAGATAAAGGAGCGATGTCCGGAGTTTTTGCGCTTAACGTCCTTTTTGTCTTCCGATGAGAGGTGATTCCATGCTTAGAGATAGGGTGGAAAAATGGACCAAAGAATGGTTAGAAGAGGGCTTTGCCGAGGGGCTGGAGGCGGGAAGATCTCTATCCGATACTGACGAAGGGCAGTTATCCGCCATGGTGGAGACATACGGAAAAGGGCTTGATTCGACCTATGACGACCTGGAAGACTTGGCGAACCTTCTCGACGATCGGGAAAAATGGGCCATGGAGTGGAAGAAAGAGGGCTTCAAAAGAGGGCTCAGGGAAGCTCTGAAAACGCTGCCCCTCGGAGAGGTCGTTCCGACGGAGCCCATTTGAGCCCGTATACTCGACCTGCCGTCGTGTAGTATGAATGGGGCGACAGGACGTCGCCCCAAGCCGAGGGGGCACAGGACGTGCCCTCCGAGGCGGTTCGTACGGAACAGGCAGGTCGAGTATAAGGTTGGGCGAAACAGAGCGCAGGTGGAACGATCTCTCCGAGGATACTCAACGGTGAGTTTTTAGAGGTGCTCTCTAGGAAATCAGCCTCTTAGCCACGGTTATCAGGCCGCCTACAGCCACTATCGCCGCTCCTGCGGTCAGGTCGAAGGCCACGGAGATCCAGAGGCCGGACAAACAGAAAAACATCGACGCCAGCACCGACATGGCCATCATCGAGGCCAGAGAGCGACAGTTTTTCTCCACCAGCGCCGATGGCATGGTGAACAGGGCTATGACCATAATCAGCCCAACGACCATTATAAC
>JAQUTB010000305.1 GCA_028709985.1 Dethiosulfovibrio sp. | reverse complement strand
CGGACCGCCTCTGGCCCTTGCCGAAGAGGTGTTTTACCACCGAGGGGCGGATGAACAGCAACCCCAAAAGGGCGGAGGCACCGAAAAGCGCCAGGCTTATCCTTCCGTCAAGAGGAAAGGGCATACTCGGAGACCAAAAAGCACCCATGAGAAGGGGAGGGATACAGGCGATGGCCACACATCCCAGGACGAATCCAGGAGAGGCTATCTCTCCCAGCAGAAGTACGATGCACAACATACCCCAAAACTGCCAGGTCGCCAAAAACTCCATATGGCTCACTCCTTTCCTGCTACACCTACCATCATATCACCTAAGGTTGAGGCAACAAAGAATTACCTCAGAAAGGGTCTGCCTGATGGAGCCACGGCGTCGAAGAGCCACCGAGGATGCATCGGCATCAGTGGCTCGGGCAACTCCGAGGGCCTAAAGAACCCCGCGTCCAGCGTCTCCGGGCCAGACCTGCTCAGCTGGCCTCCCTCCACGGAGCAGGAAAAGCAGCTGGTGACGAAGTGACACACTCTGCCGTCGGGGTAGGTTATCACCTGAGACGTGGGGTCAGAGTACAGCCCAACAAGTTCCTTGACCGAAACGTCCAGGCCGGTTTCCTCTCTTATCTCACGGATCACCGCCGATTCCACAGTCTCCCCCGGCTCGACGTGGCCAGAGGGGATTCCCCAAAGACCGTTGTCCGAACGCTTCATCAGGAGTACCCTGCCCTCGCCGTCTAAAACCACCCCTGCAACCCCTGGCTCCACAGACTCAGGCCAGCGATAATCGGGAGAGGTCCACGACCTAGTCTCCACCGATGGGTCGAAAAGATCCATAAGAGAGCCGATTCGACCGTCGGGATTTCTGAAGTCCGAGGCCCCAGGATATGTGCGAGCGTTCCCCATAAGTAACGCGTCCAGTCCGGCCCTGTGGGCTCCAAGCACGTCCACCGATGGGGTATCCCCTATCATGACCGCCCTTTTCCCAGGAGTCAGGGATCTGATCGCCTGGCAGAACATGGCCGTGCAGGGCTTCCCTATGGATATGGGCCTCTTCCCGCTTCCAGCTATTATAGCGTCGACCACCACACCGACGCCGGAGAGGATCCCTTCGGGGCCAGGATAGGTCTTGTCCTCGTTGGTAGCGACGAAAGTGGCGCCGTTTCTGATCGCAAGGGCTGCCTCCCTTATCTGGGACAGGGTTATAGAGTCGTCCCAGCCGACCACCACCGCATCACAGGGCCTCCCCTCCACCAGCTTGAGACCACCTTGGGATAGAGCCCTTCTCAGGCCGTCGTGTCCCAGGGTCCAGACCAACCCGGCGTCCTGCTCCGCCAACACCGAGGCGGTCGCCGTGCCACAGGTGACGACCTCGGATCTAGCCGCCTCTATGCCCAAAGAGCCCAGCCTGGCCACTATCTCCTCCTGATCCGTGGGGTTGTTGGTCAAAAACCTTATATCCTTTCCCATGGAGCGAAGCTGCTCCAGTGCGGCCACGGCCCCCTCGGTGGGAGAGCTTCCCACGTAGACCACCCCGTCCAGGTCCAGAAAAAACGCATCGTACTTGTCCGCTATCATCGATCGTTCACGTCCTCTTTGTGTATTCCCAGCTATATTAACACTTCCGTCTCAACTGTTGGGGCACTTAAAAAGGAGCGGATAACATCCGCTCCTTCAGCGCATCATAAGCAAGCTCAACGCCATAACCGCCATGCCACCAACTAGGCCTATCATACTGTCGTGCCCCTTGCCGTAGGCGTTGCTTGTTGGGATGAGCTCGTCCAGGCTTATGTAGACCATTATCCCAGCGACCCCGGCGAACAGGACCCCCATGACCTCCTGGGAAACAGCCCCTCCGCTGCCTCCGGTGAAGAGGACTATACCTCCGTAGGCGATCAGGGCCCCTATAGGCTCGGCCAGACCGCTGAGGAATGAGTAGAAAAAGGCCTTTTTTCTGTCCCCTGTGGCGTAGAAGATCGGAACCGACACGCTTATGCCCTCCGGTATGTTGTGGAGGGCTATAGCCACGGCTATGACGATCCCCACCGACGGATCGTGAAGGGCAGCTAGAAACGTTGCCAGTCCCTCGGGGAAGTTGTGGATCCCGATAGCCAGGGCGGTGAAGAGCCCCATCCTCATCAGTTTGTGATCGTGGTACTCCTTAGGCAAGACCGACGGAGCGTCGCTATTGTGCAGAGGGGCGACTGTCCTCTCGGATCGAACCTCGTGGGGGTTCTCAGCCTGAGGGATAAAGGCGTCTATAAGCCCGATCAGTATTATCCCCCCGAAGAAAGCCCCGACGTTTATCCAAGCTCCCCAATGATCCCCGTATACCTCGGTCAGTGCCTCGGATCCCTTGAAAAGGATCTCCACGAAGGACACGTAAAGCATGACTCCGGCGGAGAAGCCGGTTGATATTGACAGGAAACGGAAGTTGGTCCTCTTGGCAAAGAAAGCTATGGCGCTTCCTATACCTGTAGCTAGGCCAGCAAAGAGTGTAAGTCCAAAGGCTACCGCTATTTCGCTCAAGCTATCACCGTCTTTCTTTTTAGGGAACCTCTAAAAACTCACCTTTGAGTCCCCTCGGAGAGATCGTTCCGCCTACACCCTGTTTCGCCCAATCGTATACTCGACCTGCCTGTTCCGTACGAACCGCCTCGGAGGGCACGTCCTGTGCCCCCTCGGCTTGGGGCGACGTCCTGTCGCCCCATTCGACTACACGACGGCAGGTCAAGTATACGGGCTCAAATGGGCTACGTCGGAACGATCTTTCCGAGGATTAGAGTTTTTAGAGGTGCCCTTTAGTGGTATCTATGTAGGGTAGATTGTACCACTAAAAAGCCCTGACGGATCGACTTTAGTTAGAGTCTACTAACTAAAAAAGACCCCCTAGGGGCCTTTTTTAGTCTCAGAGCTATTCCTCGTAGAAAACCTTGAAATCCGAGTCCACCTTAC
>JAQUTB010000304.1 GCA_028709985.1 Dethiosulfovibrio sp. | reverse complement strand
GCTGTGGATGAGGGACAACGGCCTGGAGAGGTCAATTTTGGATCTAGCCTCCAAAGGGACGTCCATAGTGGGAATCTGTGGTGGGTTTCAGATGATGGGGCGTTTTATAAGAGACCCAGAGGGGATCGAGAGCGACGATCCCAAGATAAGAGGGATGGGCCTTCTGGACGTAGCGACCGATTTCTGCGGGGAGAAGAGGACTGTAAGGACGAGAGGGCAGGTTATCGGGACGGGAGACTCCTTTGTTCCCCAAAGGGGTATGGAGGTTGAGGGATACGAGATCCACATGGGACGCACCGTCTCGAACTCTCCGATTTTTTCCCTGTCCGATGGTACTGATGGTGCATCGGACCCATCCGGACGGATATGGGGAACCTACCTTCACGGCGTTTTTGACCTCCCTGAGTTCAGAAGGGCCTGGTTGACCTCCCTTGGATGGTCCAGGTCAGGAGAGCCTCTGTCCCTTAAGGACTTTAGGGAAAGGGCCTTCGACCGTCTGGCCGACCACATGGAGGAGCATATAGACATGAGGTCTCTGGAGGCTATTTTGGGGTTATGAGGGCTATCGCGCTCTGTCCAGGAACCTGTGGGGAGCTTTTTCAGGGATGGCTCGATGGAGTCTGTCAGCTGGTGTCCTGTCCCATCGGCCTTTGGTCTCGTGTGGAGCTGTCTGTATCTCCCGGCGATGGCTGTATAGCCCTACCTCCTTCCATGCAAAAGACGGAGTTGGCCCTCAAAATCGCCATGGATATGTGGAGGATCGGAGGCTTTGACGTCTCCCTTTACAGGAACTCCCAACTGGCCGGCTCCAGAGGTTACGCCAGTAGTACCGCAGATATCCTGGCGTCCCTCTATGCCCTGGCCGCCTGCTTTGATCTTCGTCTGAGCGAGGAGGAAGCTACTGAGATAGCCGTTTCCGTGGAGCCCTCCGACGGTTTGGCTTGGAGTGATCTGGTGCTGATGGATCATAGAAACTTCTCTATCCACAGAAGAGTGGGACCTGTCCCTGAACTGATTTTGGCAGTATTCGATCCGGGGGGAGAGGTCGATACGGTGGAGTTCAACAAAAAGGTTCGTCCTTGCACACCCTCCTGTCACGACAGGATTTTATCCGATCTGGAAAAAGGGTTGGCCCAGGGCGACTGGCGTCGTTTTGCCAAGGCCTCCACGGATAGCGCCATGGCCAATCAGTCGGTTTTATTCAAAAGGGAGTTGGACCTGATGCTGAGCTCCTCAGTCGCGAACGGAGCGCTGGGGATAGTCACGGCCCACAGCGGAACCGTATCGGGGGCTATTTTCTTGCGCGATCACCTAAAAAACAGGGGGGCTTTTTTCTGGCCTCCTGAGCTGGGAGAGCCTTTTTACGTCCCTATGGTCTCAGGAGGGGTTCGGTTGTTGGAGGTGGAGAATGATTCAGGCTTTAAGCGTTTTGCTTGTAGCGGTGTCGATCGATCTGCTTATCGGGGAGCCCCCTGATAGGTTTCACCCTGTATGTTGGATGGGCGGATTTATCCGATCTATGTGGAGCAGACGACCAAACCGTTGGCTTTTTGTATATGGGGCCATGTTGTTGTCGTCCGGTTTGGCCATTTTTGCCCTGTTGGGAATGGCTGTATCCCATCTATGGTGGCCTCTTTCCTTCACTCTCTCGGTGTGGCTTCTCAAGGGGTCCATCTCCGCCCAGGCCCTTATAGATGCTGGCAGGGAGGTTCAATGTGCCGTAGCGTCCGGAAAAATCGACAAGGCCAGAAAAAAACTATCGTGGCATCTGGTCAGCAGGGATACCTCCTCTCTGTCTCTCAGCGAGGTAGTCGGAGCAGCTGTTGAATCTCTCTCGGAAAATCTCTCCGACGGATGGGTTGGGCCACTTCTGGCTTACAGCCTGTTCGGACTTCCTGGAGCCCTTGCCTATCGTTTTGTGAACACCTGTGACTCCATGTTGGGTTACAGATACGGAGACTTCGAGCTTGGAGGAAAGCCCTCAGCCTTACTGGACGACCTCATCAACCTGATCCCATCCAGGGTATCTGCGTCGCTTTTGGTGGTCGCGTCCTATCTGTCTGGGCTCGACTGGCGAGGAGCCCTTTTGTCCTCCTTGAGATTTCACGGCGTCACGGAGAGTCCAAACGCTGGGTGGCCCATGGCCGCCGTGGCTGGAGCTTTGGGGCTCACCTTGACGAAAAGGGGCTGCTACTCCATAGAGGGAGGCTCCAGGGATCCAGAGCAGAGGGATCTGGCTATTTCGATAAGGGTCGTTCAAACAGCTCAGATCCTCGCTGTACTTATAGCCATTATCGTCACAGTAGGTGTCTCGTTATGAGGTCGCTGCCTGTGTCGTCCGTCAGAGATCTGTCGCCAGTGGTACATGGGGGAATAGACTATCAGGAGATGTCCTCCCGGGGGATAGCACCGGAGGACGTGTTGGACTTTAGCGTGTCCATAAATCCCTTCCCTCCTCACGAGGATGTCCTGAGGGCCTCCGTTTCGGCAAACCTGGGGGTTTATCCCGATCGTTACGCTGGAGCTCTGAGGGACAGGGTGGCCCGCCTAAACGGCGTCGACCCATCCTCCATATTGGTCACAAACGGCGCCTCTCAGGCGATATGGCTTGTCGCTATGGCTTATCTTAGGTCGGGCAGAAAAGCCTCTATCGTCGTCCCTGCCTACGGAGAGTATCTGGCCCCATCGTTGGCCATGGGCGCTGAGGTCTCGATGTGGGACTGCGGTAGGTCCATGCTATGGGGCGAGCCCGATATGGATACCCTCCTCTGCGACAGAATAGCCTCCGAACCACCCAACCTGGTTTGGCTGTGCAACCCCAACACACCGACGGGATATGTGGCGACGGAGGACCAAATCTGTCGGTTGTTGGACTGTTGTTTAACCGGTCCAACAATATTGGTCGTGGACGAGGCCTACAGAAATTTCATGGAAAAGCCTCCAGAGATAGAG
>JAQUTB010000303.1 GCA_028709985.1 Dethiosulfovibrio sp. | reverse complement strand
AGGGCTTTAAAGAGGTGATAGAGAGGATGGGCCGGTCGGACCTGATCCCCTTTACCTTGGTCAACACCCTGGAGGGCCTGTTTGGGGCCACGGCGGTACACAGAGGCAACGGCCTCGCCCTGGCTAAAAAGGTACTGGCCTCCCTGATCTCCGGTCGGATGAGGAACAGCCGACGGCTGAGCGTCGCCCCGACCGGGTCCATCTCGATGCTTTTCGACTCGAGCCCGGGCATCGAGCCGAACTTCGCCTGGACCTGGAGCAGAAAGGTCATGTCCGCAAAAGGAGACGGCGGCTACGAGACCAGGGAATACTTCCATCCCCTGGTTCCGTCTAACCTCAAAGACGAGCTCAGGGAGACAGGCAGGCTAGGGGACCCTCGGTTCGTCACCGCCTACGACATAGGCACCGACGCCCACGTCACCGTTACCGGGATATTCGCATCGGTGGTGGACAGCGGCATCAGCAAGACGGTGAACCTCCCTCCGGAGGCCACGGTGGAGGACGTCAAGAAGGTCTACGAGGATTGCTACCGCCTTGGCTGTAAGGGCATCACCATATACAGGGACGGATCCCGTTCCGAACAGCCTATAGAGGCGAAAAAGCCCGAGGCCCCTAAGGCCTCCGACCGCCCTATGAGCAGCAAGGTGAAGGCCCGTCCGGGGAACGTCATGTTCGGCAAGACCATCAAGGACACCACCCCCTGGGGCAGCCTCTACGTGACCCTCAACTACGACGGAGATGAGCCCTTCGAGGTATTCGCGTCCCTTGGCAAGAGCGGCTCGGAGATGAAGAGCATGACCGAGGCCCTATCAAGGGTCATATCCATAGGTCTCAGGAGCGGTGGACGGATGGAGGACTTCATAAACACCTTGAGGGGCATCTCGGGCAAGGAATACTGGGTCTTCGACTGCGACGAACAGACCGTGGTGCGGTCCATCCCCGACGGAGTTGCCCTCTTGATGGAAAAGCTTTCCGGCGTTAAGGGCGAAAGGCCCACGGAGGTCCCCCGTTGTCCCGAGTGCGGCTCCCCCATGGAGCTCGTGGGAGGCTGTGAATACTGCTTCAGCTGCGGCTACTCCCCGTGTAAGTGATCTTAGTGTTTAAAAAGGAGGTTTTTAAATGATTCTCGTCACAGGAGGAGCTGGCTATATCGGCAGCCACACGGTCTTGGCTCTCAAGGAGGCCGGATACGGTACGGTTGTCTTCGATAGCCTGGAGAGGGGACACAGGGATCTCTGCTTTGGCGACTTTTTCGTCAGGGGAGACCTGAGGGACTACGATCAGATAGAGTCGGTATTCCGGGCACACCCTATAGAGGGAGTGGTCCATTTCGCCGCCAGCAGCCTTGTGGGCCAGTCCATGGCCGAACCGGAGGGATATTACCTGAACAATCTCACCGGGACCTTGAACCTCCTTCGTGCCATGAGGACGGTGGAAGTCAGCCGGATAGTGTTCTCCTCCTCGGCGTCGGTCTACGGCGAGCCCGAGACCATTCCCATAGCCGAGGACGCTAAAAAGGACCAGACCAGCGTTTACGGCGAGACTAAATACTGGATAGAGAGGATGCTCGACTCCTACTGTCGGTCCTACGGCTTTGGGGCCATAGCCCTTCGGTACTTCAACGCCGCCGGTTGCGATCCAGCCTGTCGGACCGGCGAGGACCACACCCCTGAGACCCATCTCATCCCTCTGGTGCTGGACGTGGCGTTAGGACGACGGGAGTCCATCTCCGTCTTCGGCGACGACTATCCCACCGACGACGGAACCTGCGTCAGGGACTATATCCACGTGACCGATCTGGCGGAGGCCCACGTTCTCTCTCTCAAGAAGCTGTTTGACAAGAGTCAACACTTCCGGGCCAGCTACAACCTGGGAAACGGAAAGGGCTACTCGGTCAGCCAGGTAATAGACGTGGTCAGAGAGGTAACAGGACACCCTATCCCGACGGAGATCGGCCCGAGGAGGGCGGGGGATCCGGCGGTTCTGGTGGCCTCGTCGGCCCTGGCGGAGAGGGAGCTGGGCTGGAGTCAGGCCCACGCCGACCTTAAGGAGATAGTGGAGACCGCCTGGGCCTGGCATAAAAAGCGGTTTTCCTAAGGGGGATACCTGGTAACTCAGGTTTGAGTCTCCTCGGAGAGACCGTCCCGTCTGCGCCCTGTCTCGCCCGGGCGTATACTCGACCTGCCTGTTTCGTACGAACCGCCTCGGAGGGCACGTCCTGTGCCCCCTCGGCTTGGGGCGACGTCCTGTCGCCCCATTCCTACTCAAAGGCGGCATGTCGAGTATACGGGCTCGAATGGGCTTTGTCGGAACGATCTCTCCGAGGATCAGTGCTCTTAGAGATTTCCTAAAAACGCGCCGCCGCCCTGTGATCTGGGCGGCGACGCGTTTTTACCTATTTACACAGTTTCAGTATCTCCAGGGCCTTGTCGGAGGTTATGGGGACAAACTGGCCCACCGGGCCGTTCCAGTTGGTCTTCTCCGCCATCTCCTCCAGCCTGTCGTCTGGGACCCCGAGATCTTCCAGGGTTACAGGCATCCCCAGGCTCCTGAAGTAGTCCTCCATGACCGATATTCCCTTCAACACCGTAGCTTCGGGATTCCAGAAGTCCGGCTCCAGCCCCCACACCCGGTGAAAAAACCGGACGAACCGTGGGACGTCGTGGCGGTAGACGAACTTCATCCATGCTGGAAACACCACCGCAAGGCCAGCTCCGTGGGCCACGTCGTATATGGCCCCTATCTCGTGCTCTATCCTGTGGGAGGCCCAGTCACCCACCCGCCCTGTGTCAAGTATGCCGTTGTGTGCTATGGTCGATGCCCACATTATCTCTGCCCTGGCGTCGTAGTTATCGGGCTCCTTCAGGGCGATAGGGAGGAACTTTATCACCGTCTGAAGGGTTCCCTCTATGAGCCTGTCGGTCAGGTCCACGGCGGTTGTGTTGGTGAAATACCTCTCCATGAGGTGGGCCATGAT
>JAQUTB010000013.1 GCA_028709985.1 Dethiosulfovibrio sp. | reverse complement strand
TAGTCCGCCACCTCGTAGCTTTCCCACTCTTCGTCCCTGACGGCGATGCTGGCCTTTGCCATGAGGTCTTTGGCTTTGTCACGGATACTCTCGTATGTCGCTTTTTTCATGATTTCACCAGTTCAAGGAGCTCCCTGGCCGAGGCGGTTGGGTCCGGTCTACCTACTACAGCGGAGATCACAGCTATGCCCGACGCTCCCGCCTCCATCACGGAGCGGACGTTTTTGACGGAGATACCTCCTATGGCGACTATAGGCAGTGTGGTTGATTTTGCTATCTCCCTCAGGCCGTCAAGGCCGATCACCGATGTGTCGTCTTTACTCCCTGTGGGGAACACCGCTCCGACGCCTATGTAGTCCGCTCCCTCTTCCTCGGCGATTCTAGCTTGCTCGGGATTGTGGACGGATAGACCCAGTAAAAACGGCCGAGGGGCCACCTTCCTGGCTTTGGACAGAGGGTAGTCGGACTGCCCCAGATGACACCCGTCGGCTCCTGCCGTGAGGGCCACCTCCAACCTGTCGTTTACGAATAGCTTGGCCCCCCTGCTGTGGCACAACCCTGTTATGGAACGGGCTATCTTTGCCATCTCCGATGACGGCATGGTTTTATCCCTTAGCTGGATGGCGGTTGCCCCTCCGTCCAGGGCTAGGCTTGCCTGTTCCGCCAGAGACCTTGGGGAGCCTATGACCCTGTCAGGGATTACGTAGAGCCTCAGCGTGGAGGGATCCATCTTCAGCCTACTATCCTGTCCTGAAGGGACAAACGCCCCTCCATCTCGCCCAGTCCGGTCTTAGAGATGCCGTATAGTTGGTCGATGACAGAAGCTTTAAAGCTCCCTGGGCCGGCCTCGAGGGCTCTCTCTGATGCGATATCCATGGCTATAAGCCCGGCTATGGCCGAGGCTAACACGTCACCGCTGGCTCCCAATATCGCTGCTATGATGGACCCTACACCGCATCCCCCTGCGGTTATCCTCTCCATCATTTCGCTTCCTCCGTGTATTTCGAACACTCTGTTGCCGTCGCTGACGTAGTTGGTCCTGCCAGTGGCGACCACTATGGTTCCGTATTTCTGGGCCAGCTTGAACGCTGCGGTGTCTGCCCTACAGATCCCGGTTGCATCGACCCCTCTGGCAACTCCCTGGCATCCGGCCATTAGTGCGATCTCGGATGAGTTACCCTTTATTATGGATACTGCGTAGCGTTTCATTATTTCGTCGACGAGGCTGGTTCTCTTTTCGGTGGCGCCGTATCCGACCGGGTCCAGGACGACCGGTTTGCCTGTGACGGCGGCGGTGCTCAACGCCGTGTGTATGGTCTTGACCGACGCCTCCGTGGGGGTCCCTATGTTTATGAGGACCGAGTCGGCTGCCCTGACCAGCTCTGCTGCCTCCTTATCGGACGGAGACATCACCGGAGATGCCCCTATAGCGAGGCATATGTCAGCTTGAAATGAGGCTGCGACGAAGTTTGTCACGTGATATACCAAAGGTCTCGTTTGCCCCACCGTTTCCCAGCAGTGTCTGAGTTTTTCCGGTACGTTCATCTCTCATTCAGTCCTTCCTTGATCCAATTTGGGGTGACACAGTGACCCGTTGGGCCGTATCCCTTTCCGGGTTTAAATCCGTTCTCCAGAGCCAGCCGGAGGTAAGCTCTCCCTCTTTCTACCGAATCCTCAAGGCTACAGCCAGCCGACAGCTCCGCCGTTATGGCCGCGCTCAGGGTGCATCCAGTTCCGTGGTTGTTCTCGGTGTCTATCCTCGGAGAGCTAAAGGTTACCGTCTTTCCCGAGATCCATAGAACGTCGTTCATGGTGTCGCCGCTAAGGTGGCCGCCCTTGACCAAGACGGCTTTAGGTCCCATCTCGCCTATGGCGGAGGCGGCGTGGATCATTCCCTGGACGTCAGATATGGACAGCCCCGTCAGTTTCTCCGCCTCCGGCACGTTAGGTGTGACCAAAAGAGCAAGGGGAAGGAGCTGTTCTTTTATGGCCCACACAGCGGAGTCCTCCAGAAGTGAGTCGCCGCTTTGGGCCACCATGACTGGGTCTACCACCAATTTGTTTACGGAGCACGACCTTATTCCCTCGCAGACCGCCTCTATGGTTTGGGCGTTGCCCAGCATACCGGTTTTGACCGCTCCGATCTTGAAATCCGATAGCACCGCCTTCATCTGGTCGATCACTATCTCGGGAGGGACGACGTGGACCCCGTGGACTCCCAGGCTGTTTTGGACCGTGATGGCCGTTATCGCCGATGTTCCGAAGACCTTCAATGCTGCGAAGGTCTTGAGGTCGGCCTGTATTCCCGCTCCGCCGCCCGAATCGCTGCCCGCCACCGTCATGGCGAGCCCTCTGTATATGGACAAAAAAAGCACCTCCCTGGATTCTTACATCTACAAGATACCCTTTTTAGGGCCATTTTTCCATACCTATGCTGTATTATAGGGGTCTCAAACCGTAATATACTAGGAGGCCTCGGAGGATGGAAGCAATTTACAGAGAAACCCTGGCTAAGGAGCTTAATATCCCACAAGGAAGCGTGGCTGCAACCGTGGCCCTTCTCGAGGAGGGATGTACTGTCCCCTTTATAGCCCGGTATCGTAAGGAAGCCACAGGAACGCTGGACGAGGTGGCCATCGCCGCCATAAGGGACGGTCTGGAGAGGCTTGTGGAGACCGATAAGAGGCGAGGGGCCATTATCGCCTCCCTGGAGGAGAGAAAACTCCTCACCGAAGATCTAAAAATTAGGCTGGAGGGGGCCAGAACCCTGACGGCGCTGGAGGATATATATCTTCCATATCGTCCTAAGAGGCGAACAAAAGCCACCATCGCGAGGGAAAAGGGACTCTCTCCCCTTGCGGATACCGTAATGGCCCAAGGAGGGCTGAATCCTCTTGAGATGGCGGAGGGGTATGTCGATCCAGAGAAGGGCGTTCAGTCCCCACAGGAGGCTTTGGAAGGGGCCTTGCACATCCTGGCCGAGGAGATCAGCGAAAATATAGAGGCCAGGACGTCCATGAGATCCATCTTCGTCCGAAACGGACGGATAAAGAGCAAGGTAAAGCCGGGCAAGGAGGAGGAAGGCTCTCGTTTTGCCGACTGGTTCGACTGGGAGGAGCCCATAGTAAAAGCTCCCTCTCATAGAATTTTGGCCCTTTTAAGAGGTGAGGCAGAGGGTGTCATCTCGGTAACTGTCAGGCCGTCGGCTGAGCTTGCTCATGCTAAACTCGATGGACTTTTCGTTAAGGGTACAGGGCCAGATTCGGAGGCGGTGAGGGAGGCGATCCGCGACGGCTATAAAAGGCTTCTGGAGCCCTCCATGGAGACGGAGGCCAGAAACGCCCTTAAGGCCAAGGCGGACAGGGAGGCCATCTCGGTTTTCGCCAAAAACGTGAGAGAGGTCCTAATGGCTCCTCCTCTAGGCAGGAAAAGGGTTATGGCACTGGACCCGGGATATCGTACCGGCGTCAAGGTCGCATGTCTGGACGAGACTGGTGAGATGATCCATCACGAGACGGTCTTTCCTCACACGTCGGCCCACATGAGGGACCAGGCGTTGGATAGGACCGGTAAGATGTACCGAGAACACCGCATAGAGGCTGTGGCGGTCGGAAACGGGACCGCCAGCAGGGAGACGGAGCAGTTTTTGAGGGAGTGTCTTCCCGATGACGCTCAGGTCTACTCGGTGAACGAGAGCGGGGCATCCATCTACTCCGCATCGGCAGTGGCCAGAGAGGAGTTCCCCGACCTGGACGTGTCCTACAGGGGAGCCGTTTCCATAGGAAGAAGGCTTATGGATCCCCTCGCTGAGCTGGTCAAGATAGACCCTAAGTCTATAGGGGTGGGGCAGTATCAGCACGACGTGGACCAGAAGGCCCTTAAAAAATCCCTTGACGACGTGGTGGCCTCATGCGTCAACTCGGTTGGCGTAGAGGTGAACACCGCCAGCCCTCAGCTTCTTTCGTTCGTGTCCGGTCTGAGTCCCAAATTGGCCAAGGCTGTGGTCGACAGGAGAAGGCAAGAGGGGCCCTTCAGGACAAGGAAAGACCTGCTCAAGGTTCCGGGCCTTGGCCCCAAGACGTATCAGCAGGCGGTGGGATTTATAAGGATAAGGGGAGGGGAGCATCCCCTTGACGACAGCGCGGTCCATCCCGAGAGGTACGATCTTGTGGGCCGAATGGCGGCCGATCTGGGATGTTCCGTAACGGATCTTCTCAAGGAGCGTGGTCTCAGGGACGCCATAGAGCCGTCCAGGTATCTAGGGGAGGACGTTGGGCTCCCGACTATAAACGACATCCTTCAGGAACTGGCCAAGCCCGGCAGGGATCCCAGGGAGGAGCTTCAGCCCTTCTTCTTCGATCCATCCGTGAGCGAGATGTCCGATCTTAAGCCCGGGATGGTCCTGCCTGGGATAGTCACCAACGTCACCGATTTTGGGGCCTTTGTGGACGTGGGGGTACATCAGGATGGATTGGTCCACGTCAGCAGGCTTTCGGATAAATTTATCAAAGATCCGTATCAGGTGGTGAAGCCGGGGCAGAGGGTGTCGGTGACTGTGGTAGAGGTGGACCTAAAGCGAAAGAGGTTATCCCTTTCGATGAAGAAAAAATAGTAAAGGAGCTCCCTTGGGAGCTCCTTTACTTCAAGAGACTAGCAGCCCTTGCAGTAGGGGGTGAGAGATTCTCTGTAGATGCTCTCTATAACCGCTGGATCGGCCGCTATGGGAGCTAGGGACAGAAGTCCGTCCAGGGACGGGGTCGTCTGGGCCAGTTCCACCAGCCTGGGGATGTTCTCCTCGGTGTATCCCTCGTCGGAGAGCTTGGAGGAAACCCCTACGGAGGAGAGCCATCTCTCCACTCCGTGGGCTAAAAGATCCGCCTCTTTGGCGTCTCCCTTTAGCCCCGGGACTATGGGGGCGTAGATGTCGGCTAAAACCTCCGGACGGGCCGGGTAGGTGTATTTTATGACAGCCGGAAGTATCATCGCCAGGCCGAGCCCGTGGGCCAGGTCGGGCTTGACGCCACTCAGGGGATGCTCAAGAGCGTGGGTGAAGTGAAGCAGGCCGTTGTCGAAGCATATTCCGGCTATGAGGGACGCGTAGAGCAGATAATACCTTGCGGTAAGGTCCTTGGGGTCCTCAATGGCCTTGGGCAGGTACGTCGACACCAGCCTTACGACCTCCTTTGCCAGGAGGATGGTGTAGGGAGAGGCCACCTTGGTCGTGGCCGCCTCGGTGACGTGGTTTACCGCGTCTATGGCGGTGAACCTTGTCTGATCCGGCGACAGCCCTGTCATAAGTGCCGGATCGTCTATGGCGTAGGCTGGGTAGATGCAGTCGTAGGCTATGGCCGGTTTGTATTCCTTCTCCGGTATGGTGACGACGGCGAATCGGTCCGCCTCTGTTCCAGTTCCATGGGTGAGGTTTATGGCCACCACAGGAGCGGCTTTGGTTGGGGTGAATTTGAACTCGTAAAGGCTCCTGGCGTTTTCATTTGGGTACTCCATGAGGATGGCGGCACTTTTCCCCGCGTCTATGGGACTACCGCCTCCTATGGCGATAACGGCCTTTGCGCCGAACTCCTTCGCCATGGCGACGGCGGCGTCCACGTCGTCCGCTTCTGGGTTGGGACGGATCCTGTCGAAGAGAACGTGACCGACCCCGTGTTTATCGAAAGCAGCTGTGACGTGGTCCCAGGCACCTGTGGACTTATAGGCCCCCTTGCCTGTGACGCAGAGGACCTTGTCGATTCCCTTGGCCTTAAGGTCCTCAACTATGGAGTCTATCTTCGTTATGGCTCCAACTCCAAGGTAGACGGTGGTCTTGGCCCTAATCTCTCTTATCTCGTTGATCGGCATAGTGCTATCCCACATTTTTATATCTCCCCTTTTGATATGGATTGTCGTCGTCTATCTCTAGTCTCTTAGTTTGTTACTGTGATAACAATAACAGTATACATAATACGTATCAAGGGGGAGAAGAGAAGCCTAAATAGATAGATTTTTGTGACCAGGAGATGCTATATTCGTTTCAGGTGGTATCATTGGTCCCCAGAGAGTCGAAGGGAGAGGATAGATCCATGGGATCTAACGTATTTGACGTAATAGTTATAGGTGGAGGCCCTGCAGGAATGATAGCCGCTGGCGCTGCCGGCGCTAAAGGGGCTTCTGTGGCCTTGCTGGAAAAAGGGGATACTCTTGGTGTAAAGCTCTCCATCACCGGTAAGGGCAGGTGCAACCTTGCCCACATGGAGGAGGATCCGCTGAAACTTGTGGAGCCCTTCGGCAAGAATGGCCGTTTTATACTGTCTGCCCTGAGCCGTTTTGGAGTTAAAGAAACCCTGGGCTTTTTTGAAAAAAGAGGGATAGAGATAACCGTGGAGAGGGGATCCAGGGTTTTCCCCGGGCCAGGACAGAGGAGCGAGGACGTTATCCAGGCCCTTCGGGACTTTATGGCCGACGGTGGGGTAAAGATCTTCACAAGCACCCAGGTGAAATCCATCTCCGTCAGAGACGAGAGTGAAAAAGAGGTTTTAACCGACTCCGGCCTGTTTAAAGCCTCCTCGGTGATAATAGCCACAGGAGGGCTTTCCTACCCTGAGACCGGCTCGACCGGGGATGGCTACCGTTGGGCCAGGGAGACGGGGCATTCTATCGTTCCCACAAAACCGGCGATATGTCCAATCAGGACCAAGGAAAGCTGGTGCAAGACACTTCAAGGCCTCACTTTGAAAAACGTAGAGTTGTCCCTGTGGCAGGGTGGCAAAGAGCTGGCCCGGCGTTTCGGCGAGATGCTCTTTACCCATTTCGGCGTAAGCGGTCCCATCGTCATGGATATGGCGGCGGAGGTCGATAAGGCGCTGGAAAAGGGTCCTGCTACCATGTTTTTGGATCTGAAGCCGGCGTTGGACAGGGCAAAGCTGGATAACCGCATACTCAGGGATCTCAAGGAACACCCTAGGGAGATACTCAAAAATGGGCTAAAGGACCTTCTCCCCAGGGCGATCATACCTGTAGTTCTAGAAGTCGCTGGAGTCGACGGTAGCACCAAGGTGGACGAGGTCACAAAGGATCAGAGGGCCTCGCTTGTGGAGGTGCTGAAGGCCATGCCCTTGACCCCTGTTGACCTGCTGGGATATCGGTGGGCCGTAGTTACCAAGGGAGGGGTGTCCCTGAAGGACGTCAATCCCAAGACGATGGAGTCAAAGAGGGTTCCAGGCCTTTTCTTCGCGGGAGAGGTGCTGGATCTAAACGGACCGACGGGGGGATATAACCTTCAGATATGTTGGTCCAGCGGTTTCATTTCAGGTGAGGAAGCCGCCGATAGAGCCATGCTATAACGCAGTGGCCTCGGATGTTGCTATAATGGTCCGATGCAGGAGTCTGTAGCTCGAAATAAGTGCCACTGAGAGGTGAACGAATATGGAGGAAAAGGATTCCCTCCTTCCGGGAGCAGTGCTCTTCAGCGGGACCCCGGAGGAGAAGAAGCTGAATGCCGATCTGGAGATTCTTAACCAGTCGGTTATAAACTACGTACACAGGACCCATCAGGAGATAGACGCCAGGGACAAGGAGATAGAGGGCCTTAAAGACAGCCTTGCGACGGAGGAAAGGGAGCATCAGGACCTCAAGCAGAGGTTTGAGGTCCTCCAACAGGATCACAGTTCTCTAGAGACCGCCAGGGAAAACTGCGAGAAGAGCCGGCTCAGGCTCGAGCAGGAGAACAGAGACCTCAGGGAGGAACTGGATCGGACCAAAAATTCCCTCCGTGCAATGGAATTGATAAGGAAGGAAAACGAGTCCGTCAAGGAGGAACGCTATGTCCTCCTCCAGGAGATAGAGTCATTGAGGAGCGAGATAAAGAAGATCGAGGGGCTCAATACCGGTAAGGTTGAGGAGCTTCAAAACCAGTTTCTTCAGGAGAGAAACAGGATGCAGGACATCCAGTGTAGCCTGGAGGATAAAATAAGGCATCTGACCGACCTCAACTCTGAGGAAGCCCTGTCAAGAGAGAGGTTGAACCGGGAGAAAAAGGCGATCGTCGAGGACATGGAGAGGATCAACGGGGAGAAGAGGGAGATGAGGGAGCAGTTTGCCAGACAGGTGGCGATGCTCCAGGATCAGCTTAAATCCTCTGAAAAACGTGCCCAGGAGAACCTCAGAGATCTTGAGCAAAAGGCCCGTAAAGAGCTGGTCGACCTGGAAAGGGAGAAGAGCTCCAGGATCGCCGTGTTGGAGAAGGAGCTTAACCAAAAGCAGAGGGAGATGTCCCTTAAGGAACACCAGATAGCCCAGATGGAGTCGGAGCACGCTAGAAAGCTGGAGCTCGCCAAGAAAGAGTTCGAGAGCAAGCTCTCTGTGGAGCTGGACGATATCAAGAGAAAATACTATTTTGAGCTTGAAAAGGCTCGAAAAGGCGGACGGTGGACCGGGGACCAAGAGGAATCATGATCGATATAGGCAACCTCAGGCTGGTCTTAGGAGGCAAGCTCCTCTACGATAACCTCTCCTGGAGGATAAACGATGGGACCAAGGTGGGGTTGGTAGGGGCAAACGGTTCCGGCAAGACCACCTTGCTGAAGGTGCTTATGGGGATAATAGAGCCGGACTCAGGGGATCTGTCCATCACGTCGGGACACAAAATAGGCTATCTCCCTCAGGACCTTCACGAGCTTCCTGACGTGCCTATAATGGCCTACATAAAGGACGTTGCCGGAATAGACGACCTTGAGAGGTCCCTCAGGGAGGCGGAGCACGACCTTAGCGTCTGTTCCGACGGGGATCAACCCAGGTTCCTGGATAAATACGAGAGGGCTCTGGTTGCCTTCGAGAGCGCAGGGGGGTATTCCTTCGACGCCATGGCCCAAAAGGCCATGAGAGGCCTTGGCTTCGCGCCGGAGGATTCCTCTAGACCGACCTCGGAGTTCTCCGGTGGCTGGAAGATGAGGATCTCCTTGGCCGCTGCACTTCTCTCCAGGCCCGACGTCCTTCTGCTGGACGAGCCCACCAACCACCTCGATACCGAGAGCATGGAGTGGCTTGAGGGATGGCTCAAGACCTATCCGGGAACGGTGGTCGCCATCTCCCACGATAGACATTTCATGGACAAGATAATGGACTCTATCGCCGAGCTATCCAATAAAAAGATAACCCTCTATAAGGGCAACTTCTCTCAATATCTGGACGAGAGCGCCGCCAGGCTGGATCAGCTGGAGAGGGAGAGGGCAAAGCAGGCGGAGGAGATAGAGAAGACAAAGCAGTTTATCGACCGATTCAGGGCTAAAGCCACCAAGGCGACCCAGGTTCAAAGCAGGATAAAGAAGCTTGAGCGTATGGAGCTGGTGAAGATAGAGGGGCCGGACAGAAAGGTCTCTATCTCCTTCCCGTCCTGTCCGAGGAGCGGCCATCTGGTGGTGGAGGCCAGCGACCTGGGCAAGTCCTATGGGCAGCTAGATGTCTTCAGCGGCCTGGATCTCCATATAAACAGGGGAGAGAAGGTCGCCCTGGTTGGGGTCAACGGAGCCGGGAAATCCACTTTGTCCAGGCTTATTGCCGGAAGGGAGAAGCCCGACCGTGGTTTTATAGATCTGGGCCACAACGTGTCGATGGGATTCTTCTCCCAGGAGAGCAGTCATAATTTGAACTATCAAAACACGATATGGCAGGAGATCTACGGGGCTTCCGACAGAATGACCCCGGAGGGCAAAAGGTCCCTCCTTGGGGCGTTCCTGTTCTCCGGAGACGATATCCACAAGCCCATATCGGTCCTGTCCGGCGGAGAGAAGTCCAGGGTTGCACTGGTCAAGCTTCTTCTGGAACAGACCAATTTTCTCATCCTGGACGAGCCCACTAACCATCTTGACATGGCCACCAAGGACCTGTTTCAGAGGGCGCTTTTAGAGTACGACGGAACCATGGTTATAGTCTCCCACGACAGGTATTTTCTGGACAACCTGGTCGACCGAGTTCTGGAGATCCGTGGTGGTAGGCTCTACGACTACCCAGGAAACTACAGCTATTTTGTGGAAAAAAGGGGTCAGGTCGAGGATGACCGGCCCTCGGAGACGGAGGTCTCCTCCTCTTTCAGCCTGAAAGAACAGAAACGGCTGGAGGCTGAGAGGCGAAACCGAATTTACAGGCAGACCAGGCCGATGGTCCAGGAGGTAGAATCCCTGGAGGCCAGGATATCCGAGCTGGAGTCGGAGATAGACGGCATCCACTGCGATCTATGCGCCCCAGAGGTGCTGGAGAACTCGTCGATGGTCCAAAATCTCATGGTAAGGCTTAAGCCGCTGGAGGAAGAGCTTCATCGGGCCATGGCCCGGTGGGAAGAGCTAATGAAGGCTATAGAGACCGTCGAGGCCCAGGCCTGACGAACCGAGAGAACGGAAAGGATTTTTGCCATGAACAAAGTTGCCGCAGGATGTAAGGTCAAGGTACATTACACAGGAACCCTCGAGGACGGAACGGTTTTTGATTCGTCTTTGGAGAGAGAGCCCTTGGCTTTCACCGTAGGCGCGGGCCAGATGATAGCCGGGTTTGACCAGGGGGTCGTCGGCATGGCCGAGGGAGAGGAGAGGACCATCGTCATCCCAGCGGAGATGGCCTACGGAGAGATAAGGGAGGACCTGATATTCTCCGTCCCCAGGGAACATATGCCGGAAGGCTACGATCCTATAGTGGGAGATCAGCTTGCGGTGACCTCTAGCGACGGTCAACCATTCCCGGTCACCGTTAAGGAAGTTTGCGAAGAGACCGTCACGTTGGACGGCAATCACTCCCTTGCGGGAAAAGAACTGACATTCTCTGTAACCATGGTGGAGGTCCTTTCAGCCTAGTCCTCTTTAATATCATCGATCCCCTGATAATTTTCAGGGGATCGATGTGTTTGACTGCGCTAATATAGAGTACTACAATTGGCCGAGGGTTGATTGCCAAGGGAGGAGAGGTTTCTATATGCGACTCGACTTTATCTGGGTCAAACTAGCCATGCCGTTAGCGATAATTCTGGTGTGGTGGATAGGCTCGGATCTAGGGGTATGGAACGGTTACGTCATACCCTCTCCCGAGAGGGTCGCTTCCTCAATGTGGTCCATGGCCATGGACGGAAGCCTCCTGAAGCACGCATCAGCCAGCTTTCTTCGGGTTATCTGGGGGTTTGCCATAGCCTCTTTAGTGGCGATTCCCTTGGGCTTTGCCATGGGGCTGTCTCGCTCCCTTGAGAGATGGTTACAGTCCACGCTGGACTTCATGAGACACGTTCCACCTCTGGCGATAATGCCCATGGTTATACTGTGGTTCGGAATAGGGGAGGTTTCGAAGGTGGTGGTGGTGTTCATGGCGACGTTTTTCCCCATACTGTTGAACACTCAAAGCGGGGTTGCCGGCTGCGATACCAAGCTTCTGGAGGTCGGCAGGGCTTTTGGGCTTTCCAGATTAGAGCGTTTTAACCGCATACTGGTCCCATCGGCTCTTCCATCGATACTGCTCGGTATGAGGCTCGGCCTCAGCTATAGCTGGAGGTCCCTTATAGGGGCGGAGCTTATCGCTGCGGCCTCTGGAATAGGATACGTCATCCACGACGCGGAGCAGCTTTCCAGGTCCGACGTCATCATTGTTGGAGTGTTCCTTTTAGGTTTTGCAGGGAGCCTGTCGGACCACCTGTTTACCGCACTTTCCCGCAGGTTAACACCTTGGAGCGGAGGCGATATTGGTGGGGTGTGATGTCTGTTCCGCAAGCAAGGCCTATAATGTGGCTCCAGGTTGTAGAGTGGAGGCTTTAAAGGACGTTACTCTGTCGTTTCCCGATGGGTCCCTGTCGGTTATCCTCGGAAAGAGCGGCTGTGGAAAGACCACTTTGCTCAGGACCATAGCCGGGCTTGAAAGACCCGATTCTGGATCGGTCAAGACCGATAGATCCAGAGTTGCCATGGTCTTTCAAGAACCACGGCTCATGCCGTGGCTATCGGTAAGGGAAAACGTCGAGCTGGTAATGGGAGATGCGGACGACCGGTTCGAAAGGGCCATGTCCTGTCTGGAGTTGGTGGGCCTTGCCGAGTTCTCTCGGGCTATGCCGAACCAGTTGTCCGGCGGAATGGCCCAGAGGGTGGCACTGGCGAGGGCCCTCAGCTTTGAACCAAAGCTTCTCCTGATGGACGAGCCCTTCGGGGCACTGGACTACTTCACCAGAAAGGCCCTTCAAGAGGAGCTTATGTCCATAGTCAGGTCCAAAAAACTTACGACCCTCTTCGTCACCCACGACGTGGACGAGGCGATCTCCTTGGCCTCTAGGTTAGTGGTTATGGATGATGGACGGATATCGTCAGTCTTGGAGCCGGTGGACGGAAGGTCTATGTCCCCTCAGGAGAGAGAGGATCTCAGAGAGCTGATATTGAAGATTATAGGAGGTAAAAACCGGGACCTGTCGGTCCTGTCGAAGGGAGCTTGATTCATTATGAGAAAGTTGATACTGGCTATTGCCGTTACGGTGATAGCGGCCACGGTCCTCTGTGCGGAGGACAAGGGTTCGTTGGCGGTTACCTACGTCAAAGCGCCTCTGAACGTCCCGTCCATACTTCAAAAGAAGCTGAGCCTGATAGAGGAGGCCTTTCCAGGGTGGACTATATCCCATCCCGAGCTGAACGCCGGTCCTAAGCAGACCGCTGGGTTGGCGTCCGGATCGGTGGACATATCCAACTGTTTAGGTGGAACATCTGCCATACTTGCATTCGTCAACGGAGTGGACCTTAAGGTGATCGGTATATACGGCAGATCTCCCAAGGCCTTCACCATCCTGGCAAAAGACGGCTCGATCCAGAAGGTCTCGGACCTGAAGGGCAAAAAGGTCGCTGGCCCTAAGGGGACTATCCTCCACCAGCTGCTGGTTGCCGCCCTTAAAAAGGAGGGGCTGAAGGTCAGCGACGTGGAGTTTGTCGGCATGGGGCTCCCTGAGGGGGTCACAGCCATGCTGAACGGCAACGTCGAGGCATGTCTTGCCGCTGGCCCGGCGGTGCTTCGTGCCACCGAGCAGGGGGCCAGGATCATAGCCGACGGCGAAGGTCTGGTCGACGCCACGACAGTCATAGCTGTTAGGGGCGATCTTCTCAGGAAAGACCCTGAGACGGTCCGCAAGTTCCTGGAGGTGGACCGCAAGAGCAGGGCCATCATGGAGCAGGAAAGGGACAGGGCTATAGACATCACCGCCGAGGAGACCGGTCTTTCCAGGGAGGACGTTATATCCATGCTTCCCCTCTACGATTTCGACACCACCATAAGGCCGTCGGACGTGGAGGAGCTCAAAAGGACCCAGGACTTCCTGTTCGAGAACGAGATGCTTCCCAGAAAGGGCGACATGGAGGCCATGATCGCGACGGATATATAGACGCACGATAAACGTATACCTATGAAGGGGCTTACCGTTGGGCATATATCCCAACGGTAAGCCCCTTCTTCATCTATCCCAGCCTCGCCGAGGCGGCCTTGCCGTGGCCGTCCAGTCCCTCCGCCTTTGCCATTGCCTCCGCTATCGGGGCGAGACGGTGGACCCCTTCTTCTGTCATTCTCTGGAAGGTGCAGGTCTTGAGAAACGTTCCGACCCACACTCCGCCGGTGTACCGGGATGCTCCCATGGTCGGAAGGGTGTGGTTTGTCCCAGATACGTAGTCTCCGAACACCTCCGCCGACATCTCCCCTATAAACAGCGATCCGTAGTTCGTCAGTAGAGGTATCAGCCTGTTAGGGTCCT
>JAQUTB010000302.1 GCA_028709985.1 Dethiosulfovibrio sp. | reverse complement strand
CCTACATGAGGAGATACCGCAGTTTCGTCTCTTCCGGCGACAAAGGAGCGGTCTTTCAGGATTCCTAGCTCGGACAATTCTTGACAAATCAGGTGGGATATTATATCCTCTTCTAAAGGTCTGGTTTGGGCCTATTTATGGAAGAGGTGGTCGATTTTGAAGCTTTCCACTAAGACCAGATACGGCCTCAGGGCCATGATAGACCTGGCTAAGGGGTACGGCACGGGAAAGCCCATATCCATAAGCGAGGTCGCCAGGGAACAGTCCCTGTCGGAGAGCTACCTCGAGCAGCTTTTCGCCAAGTTGCGGAGGGCTGGGTTGGTGAGCAGCGTCAGAGGGGCTCAGGGAGGATACCTTCTGGGCAGGGACCCCTCGGAGATCTTCGCGGACCAGATAGTGGAGGCCCTTGAGGGTCCTATCAGCATCTCAGACTGCGTGGACTACGGGACCTGTGACAGAGGGGGGTGTTGCCCCGCTAGATTTTTGTGGGAGAAGGTGTCTGTCGCTATAAAATTGGCGACCTCTAGGACATCCCTTCAGTCCCTTATAGACGAGTATAACGCAAAATGTAGAGAGAAAGAGGAGCCCTAGGGTTCCTCTTTTTTAATTGCACCTTCGGGACTTGTTGGCTTTTTACGGAACCTGTACAATAGGCCTTATGAGTGTCGTTAAATGAAGGAGTTGAGATCTGTCTATGGAATCTACTGTTATATTGGGAGTCGTAGCGGGGCTGGCTTTTGGCATCGCTGGAGGTCTCCTGATTTCCAGATCTCTCGGGGGAAAGCATCTCGTCAATGCCCAGAAGCAGGCGGATCAGCTTATGAAAAAGGCTGTCAAGGACGGGGAGCACCGAAAGAGGGAAATTCTCTCGGAGGTCAGGGAAGAAGTCTTTCAGATGAGGCAGGAAGCGGAGAAAGAGGCTAAGGACAGGAGGTCCGAGCTTCAGAGGGCCGAGAGGCGTCTTGAGCAGAAGGAGGAGAACCTGGACAAAAAGATTGACCGGGTCTCCAAGAGAGAAGAGGACCTGAAGGCCAAGCTCGACGGGGTCGAGAAGAGGCTTCAGGATGCGGACAAGCTCAAGCAGGAGCAGGTCGAGAAGCTTGAGGAGATAGCCCAGCTGTCCAGGGACCAGGCCAAGGACATTCTCATGAGGGAAGTTGAAGAAAAGGCACAGCACTCTCTCGGTATGCTCATAAAGGACCTGGAGGAGAAGGCACGGTGGGAGGCGGCCAGGAAGGCCAGGGAGATCATCGTCACCGCCGTTCAGCGTTGTGCTGTGGAGCATTCGTCCGACGTAGCGGTCAGCGTTGTCAACCTGCCGTCGGACGAGATGAAGGGTCGTATCATCGGCAGAGAGGGGCGCAACATAAGGGCCTTCGAAACCGAGACGGGGGTCGACCTCATAGTCGACGATACCCCAGAGGCTGTGACTCTGAGCTGTTTCGACCCGGTTAGACGGGAGATAGCCAGGATCGCCCTGGAGAGGCTGGTCAACGACGGCAGGATACACCCTGCCAGGATCGAAGAGCTTATTCAAAAGGCCACCGAAGAGGTTGAGGAATCCATCATGGAGGCAGGGGAACAGTGTCTCCTTGATTTAGGGATCAAACACATGCACGTGGACCTGATCAGGCTGGTGGGATCTCTCAAGTATCGCTACAGCTACGGCCAAAACGGACTTCAGCACAGCATGGAGGTCGCCCATATCTCGGGCATAATAGCGGCGGAGCTCGGAGCCGACGAGGAGGTCGCCAAGAGGGCGGGACTTCTTCACGATATAGGCAAGGCTGTGGACCACAAGATCGAGGGGCCCCACGCCCTTATAGGAGCGGACCTGGCCAAGAGGTACAACGAGCCACCGGAGATAATAAACGCCATAGGGTCTCACCACGAGGATATGGAGATCCAGTCGGTCTACGACGTGATAGTGGCCTCAGCCGACGCCATAAGCGCCGCCAGGCCCGGAGCCAGAAGGGAGAGCCTGGACGCCTACGTCAAGAGGCTTGAGAAGCTCGAGACCCTGGCCAAGTCCTTTAAGGAGGTCTCCAAGGCCTACGCTATACAGGCTGGCAGAGAGGTTCGCGTGATGGTCGCCCCCAACGTCTCCGACGAGGGTGTGATCAACAAGCTGGCCTTCGACGTCGCCAAGAAGATAGAGGAAGAGATGAAATATCCTGGACAGATAAAGGTCACCGCCATAAAGGAGTTTAGAGCGGTGGAGTACGCCAAGTAGAATGAGAATACTGTTCATCGGCGATATGGTGGGCAAGCCCGGTCGGTCCATAACCGCCCAGGCTCTGCCCTACCTGAGGGAGACCAGGGGGCCTTTCGATTTCGTGATAGCCAACGGCGAGAACTCCGCCGCCGGCAGGGGGCTGACGGTCAAGGTCGCGGAGGAGCTTTTTTCCTGCGGGATAGATTGCCTCACGTCGGGCAACCATATATGGGACAAAAAGGAGATCTATCCTATCCTTGACCAGGAACCCAGGATCCTGAGGCCCGCCAACTATCCCCCTGCCTGCCCAGGCCAAGGCCTGTCGGTGATAAAAAAGGGCGACCTGTCCCTGGCGGTTATAAGCCTTCAGGGCAGGGTTTTTATGCCGGAGATAGACTGTCCGTTCCGATGTATAGACGGAATACTGGAGGGGCTAGGTGACTTGCCGGTATTTATAGACTTTCACGCTGAGGCCACCTCCGAGAAGAGGGTTCTGGGGGCATATCTGGACGGGAGGGTCTCGGCGCTGGTCGGAACCCATACCCACGTCCAGACCGCCGACGAGGAGGTCCTTCCCGGGGGAACCGCCTATATCTCCGACGTGGGGATGACCGGATCCTTCGCCAGCGCCATAGGAATGAAGGTCGAGAGCGTCCTGCCTAAGTTTTTAACAGGGCTTCCCTCCAAGTTCGAGGTGGCCGAGGAGGACGTCAGGCTGAACGGAGTCGTCGTGGACCTGGACGACCAAAGCGGCATAGCCCTGGA